>JACZJV010000119.1 GCA_014860355.1 Burkholderiales bacterium
AAGTTCACCATGCGGTTGGTGCTGCTGCGGCCGCATAACTCGTCCGGATTCCGTTTCGCGCTGCCCTGCACCAGCACGCGCTGGGTGCTGCCGACCATGGCCTGGCCGATCGCGTTCGCCTGCGCCTCGATCTGCGCCTGCAGGCGCGCCAGGCGCGCCTGCTTCAGCTGCAGCGGCGTGTCGTCGGCGAGTTCCGCCGCGGGCGTGCCCGGCCGCGGGCTGTAAAGAAAGGAGTAGGAGTCGTCGAAACCGATCTCCGCCACCAGCTCCATGGTTGCTTCGAAATCGCGCTCGCTCTCGCCGGGGAAACCGACGATGAAGTCCGATGAAATCGAAATGCCGGGGCGCGCCGCGCGCAGGCGCCGGATGATGGACTTGTATTCGAGCGCGGTGTAGCCGCGCTTCATCGCCGCGAGCACGCGGTCCGAACCCGATTGCAGCGGCAGGTGCACATGGCTCGCGAGCTTGGGCGTGCAGGCGTAGGCGTCGATCAGCCGCTGGGTGAATTCCCTGGGATGCGAAGTGGTGTAGCGCACGCGTTCTATGCCGGGAATTTCGGTGACGTATTCCAGGAGCAGCGCGAAATCGGCGATTTCGCGCGCGCCATCCCTGCTGTCTGCGCCCATGATTCCGCGGTACGCATTTACGTTCTGCCCGAGCAGGGTGATCTCCTTCACGCCGGCCAGCGCCAGTTCCGCCACTTCGGTGAGCACGTCCTCGAATGGACGCGAGACTTCCTCGCCGCGGGTATAGGGGACGACGCAGAAGCTGCAATATTTGCTGCAGCCTTCCATGATGGAAACAAATGCCGATACGCCGGTGACCCGCGCCGGAGGCAGACTGTCGAATTTCTCGATCTCGGGAAAGGAAATGTCCACTTGCGGCCGGCCGGTGCGCCGGTGTTCCGCTATCAGCGCAGGCAGCCGGTGCAGGGTTTGCGGGCCGAACACCACATCGACGTAGGGCGCGCGCGCCACGATGGCGGCGCCCTCCTGGCTGGCGACGCAGCCGCCTACGCCTATCACCAGGCCGGGTCGGGCGCGCTTGAGATGTTTCACCCGGCCGAGGTCGTGAAAAACCTTTTCCTGCGCTTTTTCGCGCACCGAACAGGTGTTGAACACGATGATGTCGGCCTCGGCCGGATCGGCGGTGGTTTGCGTGCCGTCGGCCGCGGCGAGCACGTCGGCCATCTTGGCCGAGTCGTATTCGTTCATCTGGCAGCCGAAAGTCCTGATGTAGAGCTTCTGTACCATGCTCAGCGCTGATTCTTGTCGGGTGCGGCTGCTTCCGCTGCCGTGAGCACCCAGACGCGGTGTATCTGTCCGGAGTTGTCGAGCGTGTATTTCACCAGCGCGCCGGGCGGCAGGCTCATCGGCACGATGAGCAGGTTGTCTCGGCTGCGTATGCGCGCGCCGGCGGACAGGCGCATGCGTTCGCCGTCGATTTCGACGATGGTCTCCTGAATATGGACGATGTTGCCGCGCTTGGCGGCATCGGGAATTTGCCTTACCTGGCCGAGCGCCGTTGCCGGGATGACAATGAAGCAGATCAACAAGGCGAGGAGTTTGCTGCGCATGGGGCGATACCGGATCGGTTGGGGGCTTGCGGGGATTATAAACGAAGCACCCGGGGCCAGGTTCTGCCGGCACCGGAACCGGACGCACGAACCGTGCTGCGGGTCGCGACTTTCTTCCGCGACTTCTTCGTAGTAGGCTGCGCCTGGCGGCGTCACCAGTGGCAGGGGGCGCAGCGCCACGGCTAGAGCTGCAACCAAAATCTGGAGACCCCAAATGATTCTCGAAATAGCGGATATCCGCGTCAAACCCGGAACCCAGGCGCAGTTCGAAGCGGCGATCGACAAAGGCGTCAAGGAGGTGATCCAGAAGGCCAAGGGCTTCAAGGGCTACAAGGTCAACAAGGCCATCGAGTCTCCGGAGCGCTACGTGCTGATGGTCTTCTGGCAGACGCTGGAAAACCACACCGTGGATTTTCGCCAGTCGCCCGCATTCCAGGAGTGGCGCGCGCTCGTAGGGCCCTATTTCGCTGGTCCGCCCGCGGTGGAGCATTTCGAATTGGTATCCAAATCGGCGTGAACTGAAACCATGCGGCGCGCTCCGGAGCGGCTTTCGGCGGCAGTCCGCGGCGGTGGGCGGCGCTGCGCGACCAACAGGAAATGATCGTCTCCCTCTACTCGACCAAGGGCGGCTGCGGCAAATCCACGCTCGCGGTCTGCCTTGCCGCCTACTGGTCGCAAACCAAGAAAACGGCGCTGCTCGACGCCGACCCGCAGGCGTCCTTGTCCGTATGCCGGCCCGAGGTCTTGCACGTGCCCGTCTTCGAGGACACCAGCAGGGATGTCGGCAAGACCATAGCAAGACTCGCCGGCGAGTACGAGCGGGTCGTGATCGACACCGCGGGCTATCAGCGGCGCAAAAGCATCGAGGCGCTGGAGCACTCCGATTTCGTGCTGATTCCGTGCAAGCCCTCGCCGTTCGACTTGAGGGAGGCCATGCAAGCGGTGGAACTGCTGCGCGAAATCGCCGGTGGCGGAAAGCGCAAAGACTCGCACCCGCGTTACGCGGTGGTCCTGACCATGGCGCAGCGCACGGCGGTTTCGGCGCAGATCAGGGAGGACCTGCAGCACTCCGGCGTGCCCTTCATGTCGGCCCAGATCGGCCAGCGCGTCGCCTTCGTCGAGACGCCCAGCATCGGCTTTCCGCCGCCGGGTTCGGTGGCGGCTCTGGAGATCGAACTGCTGGCAAAAGAGCTCAGGCGCAGATTAAGGGCTTGAATCCAGCGGCTTATCGCGGGTGGACAACAGGCCGCGGAAAAGCCACAATATCGTTGCGGGCAAATTTTGCGGATCCTGTCAACGGTATTGCGTAGCGCTGCGTTTCAACTAGAATAAGCATAAGTTCACATTTCGTTCATTTTTCCACTATGCAAGGGGTGACCATATGAAGTTCGCAGGGATATTGGCGGTATTCGTGGCGTTGATGCTTTCGATCGGCAGTGCCATGGCGGTCCCGCCGGGGAAAACGATAGAGTACGCGGGCAAAGAAGGCAAAGTGACGTTCGACGGCAAGTCGCATGCGGACAAGGGTCTGAAATGCCCCGACTGCCACGTCAAGCCGAAGCTGTTTGAAATGAAAGCCGGCAAGGTCAAGGTCACCATGAAGGAAATCACCGAAGGCAAATTCTGCGGCACCTGCCATGACGGCAAGAAGGCGTTCGGCGTCAAAGAAAAAGCCGACTGCGTCAAGTGCCATAAGAAGTAATAGCGGCGGTAGGCAAGTCAGGAAGGCGGCACCGTGTGTCGCCTTTTTTAATTTTGTCCGATCTCCCCGTTTTATTCCCCCATCACATGAAAAGAGAGAACCATGCGTAATTCGACGATGATTGTATTTTTGGCGATGTCAGTTTTCGCATTGCCGGTGTTTGCCCAGAAGGCGCCCGTCGGCGCAGTGGTAAGCGCCAGCGAGCCCGGAAAAGCGGCCATGGTGGGTACGGTCAAGGCTTCCGCCATGGTGACCGCGATTGACAAGACCGCCCGGACCCTGACCCTGAAGGGGCCTGGCGGTAAGACCTTCGACCTGGAGGCCGGCGAAGAGGTGAGAAATTTCGACCAACTGGCAATCGGTGACGAGGTGGTCGTCGAATACGTACGCGCGCTTACTCTGGAACTGAAGAAAGGCGGCGGGGCGACCGACAGGAAGGAAAAAACGGAGGCCGTGCGCGCCGAGCCGGGGCAGAAGCCGGGCGGCGCAGTAGGCCGCCAGATCACGGTCATGGCCGATGTAATCGCCGTCAGCAAGAAAAACAAAACCATTACCCTTAAGGGCCCGAAGGGGAATGTGGTCGAGCTCGACGTGCAAAATCCGGATCAGTTCAAGGTGGTGAAAAAGGGCGACCAGGTCGAAGCGGTCTACACCGAGGCGCTGGCCATATCGGTCGTGCCGGCGCCGAAAAAAGGCGGCAAGAAGAAGTAACACTAGTAATCCAGGGCGGCGTGCCGGCTGCCGCCTGGGTGCTTGTACCTGCCTACACCTAGTGGGGAGCCTCGAGCGCCACCGGGATCGCGCAAGTGGTACAGTTCGAAGGTCGGCCGCTCTGCGGGCCGGGGCGGCCGCCCTGGTGAGGAAGAACGCGGCGGCGAAATGGGCGTCCGGCACGCCAATTGCCGGGACGGCTGCGCGCCGAACGTTTCCATCCCACCGTTTGCAAGCCTGACATGGAGCAAGCATGACGATGCAATTTTTCGCCCCTAAACCCGCCCGCAGCGGCGGGCCCCGCTGGCCTGCCGTCATGGCCGCGTTTGTCGCCCTGGTGTTCGCGACCAACCTGTTTGCGCAGGCCCCCGCCGCAAGCGTAAGTGCGCCGGCCGCGCGCTCGCCCGAAGAACTCGAAAAACTCGTCGACCGGATAGCGCTGTACCCGGACGACCTTGTTGCCATCATCCTGCCGGCTTCGACCAATCCCCTGCAGCTGGTGCAGGCGGAACGATTCCTGGAGAAGCGCAAGGCCGACCCGAAGCTGCAGGTCGATGAAAAATGGGACGATGCGGTGAAGTCGCTGCTCAACTACCCCGAGGTCGTGAAGAGCATGAGCGATGACCTCGACTGGACCTCCGAGCTGGGCGAGGCCGTGGTCGAAGACCAGGGCGCGGTGCTGGAGGCGGTTCAGGTGTTCCGCCGCAAGACGCAGTCGGCGGGCAACCTGAAGAGCGACGACAAGCAGACCGTAGTGGTCGAGAAGGAGGTCATCACGATCGTCCCCGCGGATCCGCAGGTGATCTACGTGCCACAGTACAATCCGACCACCGTGGTCGTATCCGGCGGATATTCTTCCTGGGGCTACTATCCTTCGCCCTACCCGGTGTACTACTACCCCTATCCGCCTGGAGCCGCATTGGCCACCGGCATCATCTGGGGTGCGGCCATCGGCGCGGTGTGGAACGGAGGCCGCTACGGCGCCAATTACGGCGGCGGCAACAACAACATCAACATCAACCGAAATACCAATATCAATACCGGGAACATCAATACCGGTAACGTCAACCGCGGCGGATCATCGGGCGGTTCGAGCCAGTGGAAATCGAACAAGCAGCCGGGCCAGGTCAGCAGCAGTACCGGCAGAACGCAGTCGACGCGTAGCGCAAGCACCCGGCCGGGTGGTAGCAGTGGATCGACAGGCGCGGCACGCGGCAGCGGCGCATCCGCAGGAGCAGCGCGGCCCTCGGCGCAGCCTTCCGGCGGCGGGGCATTCGGCGGCGCGAACACGTCAGGGCGCCAGACGCAGATGGACAGTTCGCGCGGCGCCGCTAGCC
>JACZJV010000120.1 GCA_014860355.1 Burkholderiales bacterium
GCCGCCATGGTCCAGGGAAAGCACCAGCCGTTGCAGTGGAACATCGGCAGCGTCCACAGATAGACCGAATGCTGCGGCATGCCCCAGGTGACGATGTTGCAGATGCCGTTCAGGTAGCCGCCGCGATGGTGATACACCACGCCCTTGGGATTGCCGGTGGTGCCCGAAGTGTAATTGAGCGAAATCGCATTCCATTCGTCCGCGGGCGGCTGCCACGCATATTCGGGGTCGCCTTCGGCGAGCAGCGCCTCGTAGTCTTTTTCGCCCAGGCGCTCGCCCGGCCCCGCGTACTCCGGGTCGTCGATGTCGATGACGACCGGGCGCAGCGCAGCCTGCGCCAGCGCCTGCGCGACGGTCGCCGAAAACTCGCGGTCGGCGATCAGCACTTTCGCGCCGCCGTGGTTCAGCATGAAAGCGATCGCCCCCGCGTCCAGGCGGGTGTTGAGCGTGTTCAGCACCGCCCCCAGCATGGGCACGCCGAAGTGGCATTCGTACATTTCCGGCGTGTTGGCCGCCATCACCGCCACCGTGTCGCCCACGCCTATGCCGCGGCGCGCGAGCGCCGAGGCCAGGCGCCGGCTGCGCGCATAGGTTTGGCCCCAGGTGTAGCGGCGCGCGCCGTGCACCACCGCGAGCCGGTCCGGATAGACGTAAGCTGCGCGCTCGAGGAAGCTGACTGGCGTCAGCGGCGCATGGTTGGCCGGATTGCGGTCCAGGTCGGTTTCGTAGGGGTTAGCTAGGTCCATGGGCGTCCTGGCTGGCAAGAAAAAGTACGGATCAATCTACCACAACTCCAGCCCGGACCAAAAACCACGCCGCGAGTGCGCGCCGCAGGCCTGCACTGTGCCTTTTGGTCTATCATGCGCGCTTCAGGCCGACGCCGTGCAGCCGCAAGCGGCGGGCGTCGACCCCGGTTCCATCCGCGAGATCGCCTTGGTATTTCCACACTCAATGATCGAAAATCTGCTTGCCGCGGCCGCGTTTCTGCTGCCGTGGGAATTCTCGCCCACGCTGCTCGTATCGTGCGCCGTCGCACTCACGCTCTACTGGCGCGGTTTGGGCAGGATGAGCGCGGCCGAGCTGCCTTCGCTCCCCCGCCGCATCGGCTTCTTCGCCGGGCTGCTGCTCATCTATTTCGTGATGCACACGCGCTTCGACTACCTGTCGCAGCACATGTTCTACATTCATCGGCTGCAACACCTCGTCCTGCACCACCTCGGGCCGTTCCTGATCGCCCTGTCCGCGCCGCTAGCCGTGCTCGCGGCAGGCGTGCCCGCGCGTATCGGTACCGGCTGGATAGAGCACTTCTGGCGCCTGCCGGCGACGCGCTTAGCCTACCGGCTGCTGCAGAACATCGTGGTCGCACCGGTGCTGTTCGTCGGGCTGATCTGGTTCTGGCTGACCTCGCGCATCCACTTCAACGCCATGCTGAGCGAGCCGCTCTACTGGGTGATGAACTGGAGCATGCTCGTCGACGGGCTGCTGTTCTGGATCCTGATGCTCGATCCGCGCCCGCGGCGCGACGGCGCCCTGCTCGGTTTCGGCACGCGCATCATCATCGTGCTCCTCGCGCTGGTGCCGCAGATACTGATCGGCGCGCACATCGCCCTGACCGACCGTGACTTGTACGACATCTACGCCGTATGCGGCCGTGTCTGGGACATCGACCCGCTCTTGGACCAGCGCCTTGGGGGGCTCATCACCTGGATTCCGGCAGCGATGATGCACGTCATTGCCGCCGTCATCCTCATCGGGCGCTGGGCCCGCTTCGACCGAAACGAAAGGCATCGCCCATCCGTGTCTTCGACCACCTACAGCGGAGGCGCGTGATGCTGAGTTCGCGCCGGTGGCTGGGCGCGGCCATCCTCGCCTGCAGCCTGCTCGCTGCCTGCGACGGCGGAGAGCCCTGGAAGACGCACGACATTTCCGGACTCGTGCCAGATCTCGCGTTCGCGCTCGGCGACGACCAGGGGCGGCAGGTCGGCGCGCAGGATTACCACGGCAAGGTGACGCTGCTGTTCTTCGGCTACACCCATTGTCCGGACGTGTGCCAGACGACGCTGGCGCAACTCGCGCAAACGCTGCGCGCAAGCGGCGGCGGCCGCGACGATGTGCGTGTGCTTTTCGTCACCGTCGACCCGGCGCGCGACACGACCGCGATCATGCGCGACTACGTGCACGCCTTCGGGCCGCAGTTCGTCGGCCTGCGCGGCGAACGCGCGGCCATCGACGCCCTCGCGCGCCGCTACCGCGTGGCCTATACGCTGGGCAAGCCCGACGCCCAGGGCAACTACGAAGTGAACCACGGCAGCGCCGTGTTCGTGTTCGGCCGCGACGGCGAGGCGCGGCTGGTGTTTACCCCGAAGGACGCGCCCGACGCGATGGCGCAGGATCTGCGGCGGGTGATATTCGAGG
>JACZJV010000121.1 GCA_014860355.1 Burkholderiales bacterium
AATCCGCGCAGCTTGTCGCTTAGGCGGCCTCGTGCATGTCCTTGACGATCTCGTAGCAAGTGCAGCAGGCGGCTTCCAGGCCGTTGCGGTCGAGGATCGTGATATTGCCGCGGCTATAGCTGATCAGCCCGAGATTGCGCAGCGCGCGCGCGGCCTTGGTGACGCCGACGCGGCGCACGCCCAGCATTTGTGAGAGGAATTCCTGGGTGAGCTGGAAGGTGTTTGCCCGCATGCGATCGTGGGTCATCAACAGCCAGCGGGCCAGGCGCGCTTCCACGACGTGAAAGCGGTTGCACGCGGCCGTCTGGGTAATCTGGGCCATCAAGGAATAGGTGTAGTGATGCAGCTCGCGCCGCAACGCGTGGCTTTGCCGGAATGCCTTGAGAAAGGCCGCCGCTTTCATGCGCATCGCCGTTCCGGTTCCCTGCACCAGCGCGCGCACCGGGGAGACGCTGATCTCCAGCGCGAGAGGAACACCGACCATGCCCTCGCGGCCGACCAGGCCGACTTCCAGGGCCTGGTGCCGGTCCACCAGGGTCAGCAGGGAAACGATGGAATCGTTGGGGAAGTAGACCTGCTTTATCTGCTTTCCGGGCTCGTACAGCACCTCGCCGTAGTTGAGCGCGACCTGCTCCAGATCGCCGCTCAGCTGCCGGTACTCCTTGGGCGGCAGCGCGGCCAGCAGGCTGTTGCTTGTGGACGCTCGCTTTGGAATATGCACATCGACCTCCGGGACAGTAGCGTTCCTGAGTGCATCCTCGTGCGGATACACCGTAGACGGCACACGGAGGTGCAGAGATCCAATTCCGATGTCGAAAATCGTCTTCGTCTTCATACGCCTGGTTCGGCTTCGCTGCCAGCGCCGCCGGTGACCAGGCGGCGCTGAGCGTCGGTGCGACGGTTTCGTAAGCTTGCAGGCTACGGCAAAACAATTTCGGTGTATGTACGCCGGCGCACAGAGTCCAGCCGGCACAGGGGAGAGAATTGCCCTTGCGCGCGCCCCTGTTCGGAAGCGAGCGACGCACGAATCGCCGAACCAAAATCGTGCGGGACCCGGTACGGGGGGCTAGCCCAGCCGGGAAATCCGAAATCACCAACGCGCAAAGGTCAGCCCCTATGCTCTATACCATCGCCGTCGTCCTGGTCATCCTGTGGCTACTGGGACTGGTTACCGCCACCACCATGGGCGGCTTCATCCATGTACTGCTGGTTATCGCCATCGTCGTCGTATTGCTCAGGGTCATCAGCGGGCGCAGTCCCTTGTGAGCAAGTAAGCGCGGCAGTCGGGCACTGAAGGCGCACCTCTGACCAGGCAATTGCACTAGGCAATTGCGAATTTGGTCACAAAGCATGAAGAATGTGCTCTATGCCATTGCCGTTATTGTGATTATCTTGTGACTCCCGGGGCGGGCGCAGCCGCCGCGGGTCGGCGCCAGCGGGAACTGACCCTGGATCGATAGCATGCCGGGTGCGCCCGGCCTAGAGAAGGACCTGCCTACTGTGAAGCCAGCGCACCTGATCCTGACCCCTCTTTGCCTGCTCGCGTTTGCGGGCGCCGCCCCGGCGCAGGATCCGTCGGCTTCCGCGGCGGATCCGTCTGCCGTTCCTCAGGGATTTGACCAGGTCCTCTACAAAGGCCTGGTCGGCAGCGTGCTCGACGCCGTTCCGATGAGTTCTTCGGACCGCCTGGGCCTGCAGCGCACCAACGCAGTCGTAAGCAATACCCTGTTTGGCCGTTCGCTGGCCGTGTTGGCGGGATTCAGCAATCCGGTTTTGTTGCTGGGGGGATTCGCCTGGGGCATGTGGGCCGCAGCCAACATCCACCCGGCGGAGGCGGGCGCGGCACTCGCCGCCCATCCCGCCCAGGCGGACGCAGATGCCGGCACGCGCGAACGCGTGCTCGCGCTACCGCTGCAGCATCTGTCCTCCGCCGCGCCAGCTGCGGCTGCAGACGCGGCCCCCCAGCCTGTTCTTGAGGACACGAATTTGGCCAGGGTATCGGCTACGCCGGGTCGAGCGCATCCACGGGTGATCAAAGTATGGCTGGCGCAGCGCGCGTATGCGTCCTCGCGATAGCGGCAGCAACCAGCGCAAATCGAAATTCGCGACTGAGAGCGCGCAGTTGCCGCGGCAGGCAAAGCCTCTAGAACCATTCCTTCGTGCCATCGCCGGCTGACAGCTGTCTGGTTTTCGAATAATTCAGTGGACCGTCGCGTAGCGGCGCGACGCCGGTGCCGAACGCGCGCAGCTACCTTCCATGTGCGAAAATGCGCCTGCTGCCGCGGCGACGCGCGATTCGACGCCGCTAGCTGCCGCATCCGGATCAACCCTGATTTTTCCAATTCAACATGGCACATGGTCGCCGCGCCGCCGCTTTACCCCTAGACGCAGGGCCGCGAGCGCCCGGTGCGCCGCGCAACGAATGGCGCGCGGTCGGCATGCTGCTGCCCTACCTCTGGGAATACAAATGGCGGGTGCTGATCGCGCTCACCTTCCTCGCCTCGGCCAAGGTCGCCAACGTCGGCGTGCCGCTGGTGCTGAAATCCGTCGTGGACGCGCTCACGCCCGATCAGCAGGTGCTGGCGCTGCCGCTGGCGCTGCTCGTCGCCTACGGTGCGCTGCGGCTCTCGACCGTGCTCTTCGCCGAGTTGCGCGACGTGGTGTTCGTGCGCGTGACCCAGCGCGCCATCCGCCGCGTCGCGCTCACCGTGTTCCGACATCTGCACAGCCTGAGCCTGCGCTTTCACCTGGAACGCCAGACCGGCGGCGTGTCGCGCGATATAGAGCGCGGCACGCGCGGCATTTCCACCCTGCTCTCATACATGCTGTTTTCCATCATTCCGGTGATCCTCGAATTCAGTCTGGTGGCGGTGGTGCTGCTGACCCGGTTCGACTGGCGTTTCGCCGCCATCACCTTCACCGCGGTCGCCCTCTACATTTTCCTCACGTTCAGCGTTACCGAATGGCGCATGGAGATCCGCCGCCAGGTAAACGAACTAGATTCGGCGGCCAATACGCGCGCCATCGACAGCCTGATCAACTACGAGACGGTGAAGTATTTCAACAACGAGGAGTACGAGGCGAGGCGCTACGACGAAAACCTGCGCAAGTACGAATCGGCCGCGGTGAAGAACGAAATCTCGCTCGGACTGCTGAACGTCGGGCAGAGTTTCGTCATCGCGATCGCCGTGACCCTGCTGATGATACTCGCGGCCAAGGGCGTGGTGGCGAAGACGCTGACCCTGGGCGACCTGGTGCTGATCAACGGCCTGTTGATACAGCTCTATATTCCGCTCAATTTCCTCGGCATGGTCTACCGCGAGATCAAGCAGGCCCTGATCGACACCGACCGGATGTTCCGCCTGCTCGAGCAAAACCGCGAGATCCAGGACCGGCCCGACGCCGCCAGGCTCGCCGCGGGCAGCGCGTCCATCCGTTTCGAGCACGTGGATTTTTCCTACGACCCGAAGCGCCAGATCCTGTTCGACGTGTCGTTCGACGTTCCCGCGGGCAGCAAGGTCGCGGTGGTCGGGCACTCGGGCGCCGGCAAATCCACGCTGGCGCGGCTGCTGTACCGCTTCTACGACGTCAGCCGCGGCGCCATCGTCATCAACGGCAGCGACATCCGCGCGCTGCAGCAGGAGAGCCTGCGCGCAGCGATCGGCATCGTGCCGCAGGACACGGTGCTGTTCAACGACAGCATCTACTACAACATCCAGTACGGCCGGCCCGAGGCGACGCGCGCCGAGGTGATCGAGGCGGCGCGGGCGGCGCACATCCACGATTTCGTCGAAAGCCTGCCGGACAAGTACGAGGCGCGCGTGGGCGAGCGCGGGCTCAAGCTCTCGGGCGGGGAGAAGCAGCGCGTCGCCATCGCGCGCGCCATACTCAAGAGCCCTTCCATCCTGATTTTCGACGAGGCCACCTCGGCGCTGGATTCCGAAACCGAGAAGTCGATCCAGGGCGAACTCACGCGCATTGCGCAGGGACATACCACCCTGGTCGTCGCGCACCGCCTGTCCACGGTCATGGATGCGGACCAGATCCTGGTATTGGAGGCGGGGCGCATCATCGAGCGCGGCGCCCATCGCGAACTGCTGGAGCGCAACGGCGCCTATGCGCAGATGTGGGCACTGCAGCAGCAGGAGGAGGCCCAGCACTCGAGCATTGCCCCCGCAGGCTTGCTGACGGTGGCCGGCACTCTTTAATTCCTGCGTTAATTACTGCCGCTATCCTGTTATTTTTGCTTGCCAAATTATTTACTGGCCGCTAGACTGCCGCAACAAACTCTAAGGCCATTTCGGTATACCCGGGACGGCCGCTGGCTCAGGCAAGCGTGAGGGGAGCCGCCCCCCATGTTCTTGCAGGCTCTTAGTTCGGGAGGAAGGGACCTTGCTGACTGTACGCAATATATTGATCTGTGCCGGTTTGAGCCTGGGCCTGGCCTGCGCCGCCTACCCGGGGCAGGCCGACGCGCGCCGCGGCGCGGACAAGGTCGCCAGTTCGACACACAAGCTGTCGCTGCGCTCGGCCGCCGCCATCGTCCAGGATGCTGAAACCGGAGAGGTGCTCTTCGACAAGAATTCGAGCACGGTAACTCCCATTGCCTCGATCACCAAGCTCATGACCGCGATGGTGGTGCTCGACGCACGCCTCGATCTGAACGAGGACATCACCATTACCGGCGAAGACATGGATTCCCTGCGCGGCACGCACTCGCGCCTGAAGCCCGGAGCGAGACTCAGCCGTGACGAATTGCTGCGCCTGGCGCTGATGGCCTCGGAGAACCGTGCCGCCGCTGCCCTGGGGCGCACCTATCCGGGCGGCATCGAGACATTCATACGCGCCATGAATCACAAGGCGCAGATGCTGGGCATGAACGATACCCGTTTTGACGACCCTACCGGACTATCCAGCGGCAATGTGGCAAGCGCCGAGGATCTGGTGAAACTGGTGCGCGCCGCGCATCGCTACGACCTCATCCGTAATTACACTACCGCCACCGGACACGAAGTCCATGTTGCCGGCAGACAACTTGCCTATCACAACACCAACAGGCTGGTGTCGAACGAAAACTGGAATATCGGCCTGTCCAAGACGGGTTTTACCAGCGACGCCGGGCGTTGTCTGGTGCTGCAGGCGCGACTCGCCGAGCGCGAGGTAATCATCGTTCTGCTGGACTCCTGGGGCAAGCTCACGCGAATTGGCGACGCGAATCGCATCAGGGCCTGGCTCGAGGCGAATACCAGGTCGCCGAGAACGGCCGCGCAAAAGTCGGCGCAGGAAGGCAGCAGGCCCGCGCCGGGCTGAAGCCTGCGGCCGCACAGACCGCCGTTCCCCTAGTCCTTCTAAGTCGCGCGACCTGGCCTAGTCTGCGCGTATGCGCAGGCTTTCCCCGAGATTCGATTGCCCCCGCACCGGCGCGGACCAGCGCCGCCAGCCTGTACTGCGCGCGCCGCTTGCGTCCTCCCGTATGGCCAGGCCGGTGGCGCTATAATCGCGCGACAGGTCTGAAACTCAACATGGCCGGGGCGCCGCCTGGCGCCCGGCTTCGAACAAAAAAGGCAAAAGATGAAACCGGGCACTGCATTCCAACTCGAGGTCACCCCGAAAATTCCTGAACGGCTCGCGCGTCTGGAGGAGCTCGCCAACAACCTGTGGTACAGCTGGGACATCATGCCTACCCGGGCGCTGTTTTCGCGCCTGGATCCGGGCCTGTGGAACGCCGTAGGCCACAGCCCCAAGGCGCTGCTCAAGCGCATCGATCAGCACCACCTGGTCAACGCGGCCGAGGACAAGTTGTTCCTCGACAACTACAAGCGCGTGCTCTCGGCCTACGACAGCTATCACGGAGAGCAGACCAGCCGCGACGCGGCGGAAGTGCCGCTGGCGCGCTCCGAACTGGTCGCCTACTTCTGCTTCGAATTCGGCTTCCACGAGAGCCTGCCGATTTACTCCGGGGGCCTCGGCATACTCGCCGGCGATCACTGCAAGACCGCGAGCGACATGCGCCTGCCATTCGTCGGCGTCGGCCTGCTCTACCGGCAGGGATATTTCTTCCAGACCATCGACGGCCAGGGCCATCAGCGGGCGACGTATGTCGACTCGGATTTCGACGATCTGCCGATCACGCCGGTGCTGCGCGAAGACGGCTCTGAACTGAAGGTCACGATCGAATTTCCCGGGCGCGAGGTGAAAGCCAAAGTGTGGCAGGCGCGGGTCGGCTGCGTGAACCTGTATCTGCTCGACACCGACATCGATGAAAACACCGTGCAGGATCGCAATATCGCGCACCAGCTGTATGGCGGCGACCGCACCACGCGCATCGAGCAGGAACTCGTGCTCGGCATCGGCGGGGTGCGCGCGCTCGCCGCAATGGGGTTGACGCCCACGGTGTGGCATATCAACGAGGGGCATGCGGCATTCATGATCCTCGAGCGCTTGCGCTCGAAGATGCGCCTGGGACTGGATTTCGCGAGCGCGCTCGAGGCGGTCGCGGTGAATACGGTGTTTACCACCCACACGCCGGTGCCTGCCGGGCACGATCATTTTTCCACGCAGATGCTGCTGCATTATTTCCAGGGCTGCTGCGACGAACTGAATGTTCCCGCCGAGAAATTCCTCGCCCTGGGTATGGAGCCGGGGGCGACAGAATTCAACATGACCACACTCGCCGTACGCGGCTCGCGCTTCCACAACGGCGTGTCCAAGATACATGGCGACGTGTCGGCGCGGATACTGGGAAGCCTGTGGCCGCAGATTCCGCCGCAGGAGAATCCGATCACTGCGATCACCAACGGCGTGCACGTGCCGACCTTTCTCTCGCCGGAATGGGCCGACGCGTTCGACCACTTTCTCGGCTATGGCTGGAGCCGCAGGCTGGGCGACCAGGACTGCTGGGACCAGATCAGCGCCGTGCCGGACCATGTCTTCTGGAGCACCCGCCAGCACCTGAAATCGCAGCTGCTGCACCTGGTGCGCTACCGCATACGCGAGCAGAACGCGCGCAACCAGGGCAGCGAAGCGCACCTGGACCGGCTGCTCGGCCTGTGCGATCCGGACAACCCGACCGTGCTGATCATCGGCTTCGGCCGCCGCTTCGCCACCTACAATCGCGCCACATTGCTGTTCGAAAACCTGGTCTGGCTGAGCCAGTTGCTCGGCGACCCGAAGCGGCCGGTGCTGTTCCTGTTCGCCGGCAAGGCGCACCCGGCCGATGTGCCCGGACAGGAATTGATCAGGCGGGTGACCGAGGTATCGCAAATGCCCGAATTCGAGGGCAAGATATTGCTGGTCGAAGGCTACGATCTGCGCCTCAGCCGGCGCATGGTGTCCGGCGTCGACGTGTGGCTCAACAACCCGGTCTATCCGCTCGAGGCCTCGGGTACCTCGGGGATGAAGGCGGCGATCAACGGCGTGGTCAATCTGTCGGTGCTGGACGGCTGGTGGGGCGAAGGCTACGACGGAAGCAACGGCTGGGCGATCAAGCCCTCGGTGGCCGGGACCGCCGACGCGAGCCGCAACCGCGAGGAAGCGCGCACGCTGTACGAAATCCTGCAGGATCATGTGATTCCGCTCTACTACAAGCGTGAAAGCTGCGGCTACTCGCTCGACTGGGTGAAGCTGGCAAAACGCTCCATTTCCAGCCTCATGCCGCGCTTCAATTCGATGCGCATGCTGGGCGAATACGTCGCCAATTGTTATCGCCCCGCCGCACAGCAGGGCCGGCTTTTTGCCGAAAACCGGTTCGAGGTTGCGCGTTCCATCGCCGCGTGGAAGTCGCGGGTGCGCCAGGCATGGCCGGGGGTGACGATACGCAGGCTGGATGTTCCGAAGAGCCGCATCGAATTCGGCGACGGTTTGCGCATCGAATTGGCCATCAGTCTGAACAACTTGCAGCCCGAAGACCTGGCGGTGGAGCTGCTGGTCAGCAGGCACGGTGCGCAGGGCAGCGAGGAGATGGTTCGCCACCGCTTCGTCGCGCAAGGCGCGGTTGGCGACGGCGAGCACCGGTTCGTGCTGGAACTTGCGCCGGAGTGGTGCGGCCGGCTGGATATGCGCATACGCGCTTATCCCTGCCATGAGTATCTGACGCATCCGCTCGAGTTGGGGTTGATGCTCTGGGCCTAGCGATCATATGAGCATGAGGGGATAGCTCCTCACATGCTCCGCGGTATCTGCCGTTGCAATATTCATTTTGCTACGGGTTCTTGGAAGCTCTGGCAGAATGAGACAGGCGTGCGTTCCAGGCGATCTGGATGCGGTACAGGGCGTGAAGGTGCAGCCAGGGCTCGCGCGATGCGCGTATCCGGTCCGCGCTCGAACGGCGACCTAGCGTTGCGCCGCCAGTTGCGCGTAAATCCCGGCGTAGCGGCGCGCGCTTGCGGCCCAGCTGAAATCCCTGGCCATGGCGTTTCGCTGCAGCGCGCGCCACTTTGCGGCGTCGCGCCAGGCCCCGGCGGCGCGCTCAATCGCGGCGAGCAGCGCCCGCGCACTGGGATCGTGAAACACGAAGCCGCTGGCGCTGCCGTCGGCAAGCGTGGCCGGATTGCAGTCGATCACGGTGTCGGCGAGTCCGCCGGTCGAGCGCACGACGGGCGGCGTGCCGTAGCGCTGGCTGTACATCTGGTTCATGCCGCAGGGCTCGAAGCGCGAAGGCATGAGAAAGGCGTCGGCACCGGCCTCTATCAGATGGGCCAGCGGTTCATCGAAGCCTATGGTCGCGCTCAGCTGCTGCGGATGGCTCCGAGAAAGTGCGAGAAAGCCGCGTTCGAGCTGCGGATCGCCGCTGCCGAGCAGCGCCAGTTGTGCCGGCAGCGCCAGCAACTGCGGCGTGATTTCTAGCAGCCAGTCCAGGCCTTTCTGTTCGGTGAGCCGGCTCACCACGGCAAACAGCGGCAACTCGGGCCCGCTCGCCAAACCGAGGCGCCGTTGCAGTGCGCGTTTGTTGCCGGCTTTGGACGCAAGAGTGTCCGCGCTGTAGCGGCATTCGATCAGGGGATCGGTGGCGGGGTTCCACAAGCTGGTGTCGATGCCGTTGAGGATGCCGTAGAGTTTGTCTTTGCGCCAGGAGAGCAATCCGTGCAGGCCGAAGCCCAGGGCTGCATCCTGGATTTCGCGCGCATAGCCCGGGCTTACCGTGGAGATCGCATCGGCGAATTGCAGGCCTGCCTTGAGAAAGGAAAGCTTGCCGTAGAACTCGACCCCGTCCGCGCCGAAACTTTCCGCAGGAAGCCCGAGCGCGGCGACCAGTCGCGGCTCGAATATCCCCTGAAAGGCGAGATTGTGCACGGTCAGCAGCGTAGCGGCGCGCGCGCCGGCAGCATGGCGCAGGTAGGCGGGGGCGAGGCCGGTCTGCCAATCATTGCAGTGTAGAACCTGCGGCTGCCAGTCCAGCGGGCTGACGCTGCTGCCGAGCAGCGCAGCGACGCGCGAGAGCAGGCCGAAGCGCATGGCGTTGTCCGGCCAGTCGACTCCGGCGCCGGTCTGATAGGGTCCGCCGCTGCGGTCGTACAGTTCGGGGCAGTCGAGCACGATCAGCGCTACGCCCGCGGCTGTCTGCTCGAGGAGCAGGCGCGCACCCGGAACATCCGCGAGCGCAGCGACGCGCGCAATCTCGCGGCTATGCGGCAGCTGCGCAAGCACTTCACGATAACCAGGCAGCAGAATTCGGATGTCGTGGCCCAGCGCCCCGAGTGCGGCGGGCAGCGCGGCGCTGACGTCGGCAAGGCCGCCGGTTTTCACCAGGGGGGCGCATTCCGATGTGGCGAACAGTACGCGCAGCTGATCGCGATTGGTGGCGGCGGCTGTCACGAATCTGGGTCGCGCTGCGCTATCAGCTTGTGGATCACGCGCCCAATGTTATCAGGGCTGCGGCTTTCTGACCCGCGTTCAATGCCTAAGGCGCGCCTGGCGCGTTGATATTTGTCAATGCCGGCCCGTTCGCGTCGGCTATGCTCGATTCGCGCGCTTGATTCACCAATAGGAGGCGGACCATGCCACACGCACCAAAACGTACACGCAACACTGCGGCTGCGTCGAAGCCCACGCCGCCCTCCAGTGCAGCGGCGCCCCAGCCGGCGATCGCGGCAAAACCAGGCAAGGACTGCGCGAATCCACTGTCGCGTTCGGGTCGGGCCGTCAGCGCCGAGGAGCGCGAAAAGCTGGTCGCGCAGGCTGCCTATTTCCGCGCTGAAAAGCGCGGCTTCGCCCCCGGCTGCGAGGTGCAGGACTGGATCACGGCCGAGGCCGAAGTGCTGCGCCTTATCGGCAGTTAGCCCGGGGCGCGAATTCCTTCACGGTTCCTGCGTTTGGCCGGATATGCCGGAGCACCGGATCCATGTATGCTGCCGACAAAGGCGTCAGGGGTCACATGAACGGCTTCGATCAGGGCGGTGCGGCAGGCGATCGCGGCGGAACGCAACCGCGGCAGAAAATCGAGCTCAGAGACCTGGCCAATAACGCGCTGGCCATCGTGCTTGCAGGGGGGCGCGGCTCGCGCCTGGCCGAACTCACCGACTGGCGCGCCAAGCCCGCCGTACCCTTCGGCGGCAAGTTCCGCATTATCGATTTCACGCTGTCCAACTGCATCAACTCCGGCATCCGCCGCGTCGGCGTTTGCACGCAATACAAGGCGCAGAGCCTGATACGGCACCTGCAGCGCGGCTGGAGCTTTCTCGACGGCCGCTTCGACGAATTCATCGAACTGTTGCCGGCGCAGCAGCGTGTCACCGCCGATTGGTACCGCGGCACCGCCGACGCGGTATATCAGAACATCGATATTCTGCGCCGTCACCACAGAAAATACGTGCTAGTCCTCGCCGGCGATCACGTCTACAAAATGGATTACACGCGCATGCTCGCCGACCACGTGGCGAGCGGGGCAGTCATGACTGTCGCATGCATCGAAGCACCGCTCGCGGACGCGGACCAGTTCGGTGTGATGAGCGTGGATGCGAACTGGCGCATCAGCGCATTCGATGAAAAGCCGGCGCGGCCGCAGCCGATGCCGGGGAGCACGGACCAGGTGCTCGCGAGCATGGGCATCTACGTGTTCGACGAGTCCTTCCTCTACGAGCAGCTGATTCGCGATGCCGAAGACTGCGAATCGAGCCACGATTTCGGCAAGGATGTCATTCCCTGGCTGATCCGTTCGGGCCAGAGTTTGCACGCGCACCGTTTCAGCGACAGCTGCGTCAACATGAACAAGGGCAAGCCGTACTGGCGCGACGTGGGAACGCTGGACGCGTACTGGGAAGCGAACATGGAGCTGACGCGCGTGGTGCCGGATCTCAATATGTACGACGCCGAGTGGCCGATCTGGAGCTATCAGGAACAGCTGCCGCCCGCCAAATTCGTATTCGACAGCGACGGGCGCCGCGGCATGGCGGTCGATTCGCTGGTATCCGGCGGCTGTATCATCAGCGGCGCCACGGTGCGGCGCTCGGTGCTGTTCTCCAACGTGCGCGTGCACGATTACTGCGAGGTCGTGGATAGCGTGGTGCTGCCGAACGTCGAAATCGGCAATAATGTGATCCTGCGGCGGGTGATAGTGGACGCCAATTGCAAGCTGCCCGATGGATTGATCGCCGGCGTCGATCCGGTGGCGGACCGCAAGCGTTTCCACGTCACCGAGGGTGGGGTGACGGTGATCGTTCCGGAAAGTCTCGGCCAGAAGGTGCACCACCTGCGTTAGCCGGTATGCGGAGGCATTTGCGAGTGACGCCCGATCCATTGCTTGAACCGGACCTTGCCGGTCCGGTGGTTTTTCCAGCCCAGCCCTGCTGATGAGCGCGAATCGCCCCCTCGACCTGGTGCTGGTCTGGCATATGCACCAGCCCGACTACCGCGACCAGGCGAGCGGCGAGTTCCTGCTGCCCTGGGTGTATCTGCACGCGATCAAGGACTACACCGACATGGCCTGGCATCTGGAACAGCACCCGGGCATGCGCGCGGTGGTCAACTGGGTGCCGGTGCTGCTAGACCAGCTGGAAGACTACGCCGGCCAGTTCGAAAGCGGCAGGCTGCGCGATCCCCTGCTGCGGCTGCTTGCACGCGATGCGGCGCAGTCCCTGACCGCGGAGGAACGCGAACTGATCGCGGCGCGCTGTCTCGACCCGGCCGCCCTGGCGATGATCCAGCACTATCCGCCCTATATGCACTTGTTCGAACTGTTCGGCTCGTTCGAGGCACGGGGGCGGGCGGCGCTCGCCTATCTGTCGGACCAGTTTTTCTTCGACTCGCTGACCTGGTATCACCTCGCCTGGACCGGGGAGACGGTGCGGCGCGAGTCGGAACTGGTGACCCGGCTGATGGCGGTCGGCGCGCGTTTTGCCCAGCAGGACCGCAGCGATCTGTTTCGGCTGGTCGGACAGCTGGTGCGCGGCGTTGTCGGCCGCTACGCGCGCCTGGCGCAGGCCGGACAGATCGAAATATCGACCACGCCGCACTATCATCCGCTGGCGCCACTGCTGCTCGATTTCCGCTCGGCGCGCGAATCCGAGCCCAATGCGCCCCTGCCCGAGAACTCCGACTATCCGGGCGGCCGCGCACGCGTGAGCGCACAGCTGCGTTCGGCGCTAGAGAGCCATGCGCGCCGTTTCGGCGCGGCCCCGCTGGGATTGTGGCCGGCCGAGGGCTCGGTATCCGAGGGCCTGCTGCGCGTGCTCAGCGGCAACGCGCTGGGCTGGGTGGCGAGCGGCGAGCAGGTGCTGGCCAACAGCCTGCGCGCCTGCGCCCGCTCCGAGATCCGATCGCGCTATCTTTACCGGCCCTACCGGCTGGGCGCGGCGCAGGACCTGACCCTGTTTTTCCGCGACGACAGGCTCTCCGATATGATCGGCTTCGAGTACCAGAAATGGCACGGCAGCGACGCCGCGGCGAATTTCGTCGGCGAGCTGGAGCGCATCGCTGCCGAGGCGCCGCAGGACGAGCGGCCGCTGGTGAGCGTGATCCTCGATGGCGAGAACGCCTGGGAGCATTATCCGTATAACGCCTACTATTTTCTGCGCGCGCTGTATCAGGCGCTGGCAGCGCACCCGTCGGTACGTCCGACCACCTACGCTGCATTCCTGCAGGAGCGCGCCGGCCAGAGCCTTGCGCCGACCGGTGTGTCGCGCGCAGCAACGCATCAGCTCGATCGGCTGGTCGCGGGCAGCTGGGTCTATGGCAATTTTTCCACCTGGATAGGATCGCCGGACAAGAATCGGGCCTGGGATCTGCTGTGCGCGGCCAAGCAGAGCTACGATCTGGTGTGCGCGAGCGGCCGCCTGGAGGCCGGGCGCAGCGCCGCAGCCGAGCGGCAGCTTGCGGATTGCGAAGGCTCGGACTGGTTCTGGTGGTTCGGCGACTACAACCCCGGCCCGGCGGTGGCGAGTTTCGACCGGCTGTACCGGGCAAAACTCGGCAATCTCTATCGCCTGATCGGATTGCCGGTGCCGGCGGTGCTGTCCGAACCCATTTCCCAGGGCCATGGCGACCCCGAGGGCGGAGGCAGCATGCGCCGCGGAAGCGCGGCGGGCGGGTAGTGCAGCCTGTGCGCCGCTAGGCGGCGTGACGGGCGTTGGCGACGATCTGCTGCAGGCCGTCGACGTCGAACAGCCGCAACTCCTTGTTGTGCACCTGGATCACGCCCGCTTCGTCGAACCTGGACAGGGCGCGGCTGACGGTTTCCTGCGTCAGACCAAGAAAGCTTCCGAGGTCCAGCCGCGTCATGCGCAGGTTGAAGCGGGTATTGGAGTAGCCGAGATGCGCATAGCGCTCACCGAGTATCAGCAGAAACGCCGCCACCCGGGACTCTGCCCCAAGCGAGCCCAGCAGCCACATCTGCATGTGTTCGCGCGCGAGCTGGCGGCTCAGCAGTTTGTAGACGAAATGCTGCAAGTCGCCGGCTTTGCCACCCAGGTGGGCGAGCCGCGGGAGCGGGATGATCGCCACTTCGCTGTCTTCGAGGGCAAGCGCCTCGGTGCGGTAATGCTGTGCTTCGATCCCGTCCAGACCCAGTACGTCGCCCGCCATGGGAAAGCCCAGCACCTGGTAGCTGCCTTCGGCGTCGAGCAATACGCTCTTGAACGTGCCTGACCGGACCGCGTAAATCGGACCGAACAGATCCCCCGCGCGGTACAAGGCCACGCCCTGGCGCACGCGGCGCAGGGTGAAGCTGGTGCCGGGGTCTATGTTTAGCCCGTCGAGACTGATTTTCAGCAGGTCGAGAAGTTCGTCCGGGCTCAGCGCAGCAGCAGTGCACGGGGCCGGCGCTGCGGTTCGAGTGGCGTGTGACGCGGTCTGTAACTGCATGGCGGTATTTGCGCTATCGGATCGAGTGCCCGTGTCAAACTGAGGAGCTACCCCCCTCCCATTGCCGCGATTCAGGGGCCATTTCGGCAATACTGAAATGGCGGCTACGTGTGCGTACAGCCCGCCTGCCGAAGCCGCCGACGGACTCCGGCAGCTTCTGTTGCAAGCTGAGTCAAGTTTAGGGATTCGATGGCAAGAACGATATCGGACGGGTCTGAACCGGGACTACCGTATTCATGGTAGTACAATAGCTACCGGATTGCCGCGCCATCCTTCCGGCAGGCGTGTTACGCCGAGGTAAGTCCTTCGCGTATGGCATATCTGGTCAGTTCCGCCACGTTGTGCAGATCGAGCTTGCGCATGATATTGCGCCGATGCACTTCTACCGTCCCGGTCGCGATGCCCAGCGCCTCGGCGATCATGGTCGAAGTCTTGCCGCTGGCCAATAGCTGCAGCACCTCGCGTTCGCGCCTGCCCAGGGCAGGGCTGCGCGATCCCTGCAGCGAGTTCATGCGCAGGTTGTCGACGATGGCCGCGGCCGCCTCGGCGTACAAATAGGTCCCGCCCTGTGCCACTTCGCGTATGCCGCGCAGCAGTTCCTCGCTGCCTGCGGATTTCACGACGTAACCTCTTGCGCCGGCTTCCAGCATCTGCATCACCATGCGCCGGTCGGCAAAAGTGGACAGGCCCAGAACTTTCATGCCGGGATGTTCCGCGAGCAGGCGCCGGGTCGCTTCTATGCCGCTCATTCCGACCAGACCGATGTCCATGACCACCACGTCGGGCGCGAGCGCACGCGCCATCTCGAGTGCGGCGGGGCCGTCGTCCGCCTCGCCGACGAGTTCTATGTCGCCGGCCTTTTCCAGGATTCCGCGCAGAGCCTCGCGCAGCATCTTGTGGTCATCCACCAGCAGAATACGGATGCTCATGCTGCGGTTTCTCCTGAAGAGTCATGGATCGGAGCGATTATGGTGACCATGGTGCCCTGTCCCGGGCGGCTGTCAACATGCATTTCGCCGCCGATGAATTCAACGCGCTCGCGCAGGCTCGCCAATCCGATTCCGCCCGTGCCCGGCGCAGCTCCGGCCACCGCCTGATAGTCGAAGCCGGTGCCGTCGTCGTTCACTGCCAGCGTCAGTCGAGCGCCCGCGCGCGTGCAGCTGAGGTCAGCGGTATGCGCGCGCGCGTGTTTGGCGACGTTGATCAGGAGTTCGCGCACGGCGCGGAACAGCGTGGTGCGCGATGGCTCGTCCAGTATCTTGGGCTGGCCGTCGTCGCTCAGATGCACCTTCAGGCCGTAGACGCGTTCGATTTCCTCGGTCAACCACTCCAGCGCCGGAATCAGACCTAGGGAGTGCAGCACCGGCGGGCTGAGCTGGAATACCAGCGTGCGCAGCGATCTGTTTGCTCGATCAGTGAGGTTCTCGATCGCCTTCAGTTCGCCTGCCATATGGGCGTTTTGTTTGCTTCCGTGCAGCGCGGTGAGCTTGTGCTTGATGATCGCGAGTACCTGGCCCAGGTCGTCATGCAGATCCTGCGCGAGCGAGCGGCGCTCGCGCTCTTCCGCCAGCGACAGTTCAACGGCGAGTGCACGCAACTGCACTGTACGCCGCTGCACTTTCTGTTCCAGCGACGCATTCGCTCGCTTTTGCGCGGCGAGGGCGGCCTCAGCCGCGAGACGCGCTTCGGTGATGTCGACAAAGGTGATGATGACGCCGCTGATGCTCTGGTCCCCGCCGAGATAGGGGATCAGGCGCCGCTGGTACCAGCGGCTGTCGTCGAAACGCAGTTCGCGTTGCACCGGTGTGAGTTTGTCCAGCACCACGGCGGCGTCCTTCAGCAACTCACTGCCGGCAAGCGTCGTGCCGAAGTCGCTGATCGCACGGTCGATATCGGAGTCGATCAGCTTGAAAATCTTTTTCGTCACCGGGGTGAACCAGCGGATGTGAAAATCCCGGTCGATGCATATGGTGGGAACGTCGATGCTCGCGAGCAGGTTCTTCAGGTCGTCGTTGGTGGATTCGAGCTCGATTACCTTTCCTTGCAGCTGCTGGTTGACCGTGGACAACTCTTCGTTCAGCGACTGCAGTTCTTCCTTGGAGCTCTCGAGTTCCTCATTGATCGACTGCAGCTCCTCGTTTACCGACGTTACTTCCTCGTTCGATACTTTCAGCTCCTCGTTGGAAGCTTCCATGCGCTCGACGCTGTACTGCAGATCGTCCTTGGTTACGCGCAACTCGTCCTCGAGCTGATGCACCAGTTCGTTGTCGCCGCCCGTGATCGCGGATGCCGGCGCAGTCGGGATCTCATCCTGGAACACGACCAGCAGCAGGCCGGTGCTGTCGCCGTCGAATCCTGCCGGTGTGACCGTCAGCCTCACCGGTGCGAATCCGCCGTCGCGTTTCACCCGCGCGTTGGCGACGCTCACCGTCGCTACGCGCGCCGCCGCCTCGCGCAGCGCGCTGCGCAGGCCCGCGCGCAGGCCGTCCCGCGCCTGCGCCAGCAATTCCTGCGTCGGCGCTCCGCGCGGGCGCCGCAGGTAATTTTCCACCGGGCCACACAGGTACAGGATGTCGTTGCGGCCGTTTACGAGCACCGCCGCCGGCGCGAACCGATCCAGCAGCAGCTGTTGCGCGCGGCCTGCCAGCTGTAGGTTGCGCGGGGGTGCGCGCCTCGACGCCGGCGCCGCGCTGGGGACGTGCGCCAAGTGATCGACCGGCGCAAGTTCCAGCGGTTGGCGCCCCGGGCCGCCGCCGCGCCGGTAAATGCGCCACTTCTTTGAAATCGGCTTGAGCAGGTCGCCGCGGTCTCCTACGGCCTCCGCGCTTCCGAGAAACAGGTAGCCTCCGGGGCGCAGCGCGAACTCGAACAGGTCGACGATTTTTTTCTGGATGTCGGATTCGAGGTAGATCAGCAGATTGCGGCAACTGATGAGGTCGAGCCGGGAGAAAGGTGGATCGGCCACCAGATTCTGCACGCCGAACGTCACCGATTCACGCAGTTCTCGCGCCACCTGGTAGTGATGGTTCTCGGCGGTTTCGACGAAGAACCGGTGCAGCCGCTCGGGCGAGATGCGCGTTGCCACGCCCGCTGGATAGATGCCTTCGCGGCCGACCTGTAGGGTTTCCTCATTGGTGTCGGTCGCGAACACCTGCACCGGGCAGCGCTTGCCTGTCTGTTTCAGATTTTCCAGCAGCAGCATTGCAATCGCGTAGGCTTCCTCGCCGGTGGCGCAGCCGGGGACCCAGACGCGGATCGGTTCGCCCCTGGGCTTGGCCTGCACCAGCGGCGCGATGACCTCGGACTGCAGTACGCTCCATGCGTCCGGATCGCGGAAGAACTCGGTGACGCCGATGAGCATATCCCTGAACAGCGCATCGATCTCCGCCGGGCTCTTGCGCAGCATGTCGATGTAGTGGTCCCAGCGCTCGATCGAACGCAGGCCCATGCGCCGCAGGACGCGCCGCAGCAGGGTGCTCTGCTTGTAGCCGGAGAAATTGTAGCCGCGCCGGCCGCGGATGAGACCGAGCACGGCCGCCAGCCCTGCCTCCTCGGATTGCGCCACGGTATCGTGCTGCGCCGCGCTGGCGACGTAGGGGTGCCGCGCGTAGCCCACCAGCACCTCCGGCATTTTCCCCACCGGCAATATGTGGTTGACCAGGCCGCTCGCTATGGCGCTTTGCGGCATGCCGTCGAACGGCGCCGTTTCGGGATGCTGCGCGAGCACGATACCGCCGTTGGCGGCGATGCTCTTCACCCCGAGCGCGCCGTCCGAACCGCTGCCGGAAAGTACGATGCCTATTGCGCGCTCGTGCTGGTCCGCGCCGAGTGAGGCGAAAAAATGGTCTATCGGCAGGCGCGGTCCGTGCAGCTGTGTCGGCAGGGCGAGTCGGAGCACGCCCCCGTGTATCGACGGATAGGTGTTGGGCGGAATGGTATATACGTGGTTCGGCTCGACGCGCATGCCGTCCTCGGCCTGGGCCACGGGCATGCTGGTGCGTTTGCCGAAAAGTTCTGCGGCCAGGCTTTTTTGCGTCGGATGCAGATGCTGGATGACGACGAAGGCGATGCCGCTATTGGCCGGCATGTTGTCGAAGAAGGTGCGAATCGACTCGAAGCCGCCGGCGGAAGCGCCGATTGCGGCGACGCAGGGTCCGGGCGCGGGCGCGCCCGTTGCAGCCGACTGCGCCGGTACGCCGGCGCTGGCGGAGCGCGCAGGTTCTTTTTGCACCGGTCGCCGCGGTGCTGATTTGCGCGGTTTTTTCGCGGGCGCCTTTCTTTTCGATGCTGCTGCTTTAGCCATCGCTCGTCCACAGTGGGTGAGTGCAGTTCGCGCACTTTCCTACAATGGACTTTACACCTCTTCGAACGGCGGTCGCGGATTGCGCGGCATTACTTTCGACGCATCGCCCTCGAGGGGGTTGCGCAGGAGATTCGTATCGAGTGCGTGCGCGGATTGCACAAGCTCGTGTCCGTCTCGCCAAAGTCAAGCGTCATGATCGCCGTCTCGAGCATAGCGAACGATCGATTGTGGGCGAATGCAGCACAACTGCTGTCGGCGCGAGCCGCGATGCCGATCTGGCGCAGGTTTGCGCGTTGCAACCGGGCGGCGGTTGCCAGGGTGGGGTGCCCGGCGCCGCCCGGAGTCGCAAGATGCCCGCCCGATGTGTTTATACTTCACTTTCGATATATAAATTATCTATCTGTTTTTAAACATATTTGCATATTGCGGCATCCTTGGCAGATTCGCTTTTAAGCCTTTGTCTCAATTGGATAAATCTTTAATAGAGTCCTTGACCTGAGCAATTAACTCCTCTAAAGTGGGGAATAGTAGCTTTTAGTGGGAAATTATGGGATTTTCCGCCAAAGCGCTCACGTAAATAAAGGGGAAAGGAAATGTTTCAGGGTGCGGCAGCCTTAAGCCTGGATGCTAAAGGTCGCCTCACCATTCCGTCGCGCCATCGCGACGCGCTGCTGGACAAATCTTCCCCTCCGCGCCTCGTACTCACTGCCCATCCCGATGCTTGCCTGCTGCTCTATCCCGCCAGCGCGTGGCCGGCGATACGCGAGCGCGTCATGGCCTTTCCCGCCCTGGATGCGCGTTTTTCTGTGTGGAAGCGGCTGCTGGTCGGCTTCGCCGAAGAAATCGAGCTCGACGCCGCATGGCGCGTGCTGATCTCGCCCGAACTGCGCAACTTCGCCAAGCTGGACAAGCCGGTGATGCTGGTCGGGCAGGGCAGCCACTTCGAAATCTGGAACAAGGAGACCTGGGAAAAGCAATTGCAGCAGCTGACGACGCAGACCCAGCTGCCGCCGGGGATGGAAGATTTTGCTCTGTGACCGCTGCCGCGGATGAGGAAGCGCTCGCCGCGGCGGCACGCGACTCGCACACGACGGTGTTGCTGCAGGAGGCGGTCGATGCTTTGGCGATACGCGCTGATCCGCGGCGTTCCGAGGGGACGTATGTCGACGCGACCTTTGGCCGCGGCGGGCACAGCCGGCTGATCCTCGAGCGTTTGGGTCCGCACGGGCGGCTGATCGCGCTCGACAAGGATCCGCAGGCGGTCGCGGCCGCAACAAGAATAGGCGACGCTCGCTTCAGCATGGTGCACGCGAGCTTCGTCGACCTGGCCGGAGTGCTCGAGCGCCTCGGCCAGGAGGGTGTGGATGGGGTGCTGCTCGACCTGGGCGTGTCTTCGCCGCAGCTCGACGACGCCGCGCGCGGCTTCAGTTTTCGCCGCGACGGCCCGCTCGATATGCGCATGGACACGAGCCGGGGGCAAACCGCCGCACAGTGGCTGGAAACGGCCGGTGAATCGGAGATCAGGGAGGTGATCCGCGATTATGGTGAAGAACGGTTTGCTAAACAGATTGCAAAGGCGATTGTTGCTGCTCGGCAAAGAGGGCCAATCGCCAGCACTGGGCAACTTGCCGAGATCGTGGGTGCGGCCGTCCGCACGCGGGAAAAACACAAGGATCCGGCGACGCGCACCTTCCAGGCTGTTCGGATTTTCATCAATCAGGAGCTTGCGCACTTGTCGTTAGCCCTGCCGCATATTCTCGAGCTGCTGCGACCCGGAGCGCGCCTGGCGGTCATCAGTTTTCACTCGCTCGAGGACCGCATCGTAAAAATCTTCATGCGCGATGCCGGGCGCACCGAGGTGCCGGTCCGCCTGCCCTTGCGCGAGCGCGAGCTGCCGCAGCCCAGGCTGCGGCTCATCGGCAGGCCGGTGCGGGCGTCGGCGCAGGAG
>JACZJV010000017.1 GCA_014860355.1 Burkholderiales bacterium
CGATGTGACCGAAACCACGCCCTCCACTTTTTGCTCCTTGAGCGCCCAGATATTGGCGCGGTAGTTGACCTCGTGCGGCGGGATGGTATGACCGTAACCGTGCCGGGCGAGAAACACCACGTCCTCGCCGGCGATGCGCCCGAAGGTCAGCGCACCGGATGGCTCGCCGTAGGGCGTGCGCACGGCGAGGCGGCGGCTGACGTCGAGTATGGACAGCCGGGTGAGGCCGCTGCCGCCGATGATGGCTAACATTGGATGGCCGAAAAGAACAGGGGAAAAAGCAGCTCTGCCATTGGGTCGGCCGCGATGTTATCACGGCAAGGCGTATGCCGGATGCAGCGTGCCCGGCGGCGTTTCACGCCGCGGCGTCCTGGCGCAGCGCATAGATGGCCGGCAGATTGCGCCATGCGCCGTGCGCGTCCATGCCGCATCCGAACACATAGCGGTCCGGCAGGCTGAGGCCGACAAAATCGGCGCGGATGGGTTTGGCCGCCGTTTTGTGCTTGTCCGTGAGCACACCGCAGTAGAATGCCCGCGCGCCCAGGCCGAGAACGCGCTCGCGTATTGCATGCATGGTGTCGCCGATGTCCAGGATGTCGTCGAGGACCAGCACCACCCTGCCGGCGACATTGCCCTTGGGTTCAACTTTCCAATCGACCTGCCCGCCGCTGCTCGCCGCGCCATAGCGTGTAGCGTGTATATAGTCGAAGTCCAGCGGGAAACCCAGCAAGGGCAGAACACGGCCGGTGAATACGACTGCCCCGCCCATCACCGAAAGCACGAGCGGGTATTGATCCTTCAGCCTGGCGGAAATTTCCGCGGCGACTCGCACGATGGCGGCATCCACGGCAGCCGCGCTGTGGATCAGTTCCGCCGATTCGAGAATCTGCCAGGCGCGCGCTGTACGGTCCATATGCCGCCCGGACGCGAGCCCTAGAGCGATTTCAGGTAGGCGCTGAAATCGGCGCCCACCTCGGGGTGCTTTTTCCCGTAGGCGACCATGGCCTGCAGATAGCCGAGCTTGGAGCCGCAGTCGTAGCGCGTTCCCTTGAAGCGGTAGGCCAGCACCTTCTCGTCGCGCATCAGGGCCGCGATGCCGTCGGTAAGCTGGATCTCGCCCCCTGCGCCGGCTTGCACTTTTTGCAAATGCGAGAAAATCCGTCCGCTCAGGATATAGCGGCCGACCACGGCCAGCGTGGAAGGTGCGTCCCGCGGCTGCGGTTTCTCGACGATGGCGCTGACGACGCCCGGTTCACCGCCGTCGGTCTTGACGATGCCGTATTGCCGCGTGTTCTCGCGCGCAACCTCCTCCACGCCGAGTATCGTGCATTGGTGCTGCTCGTACATCTGCGCCATCTGCTCGAGCACGGGGGACTCGGCGTCGATCAGGTCGTCGGCCAGGATCACTGCGAACGGCTCGTCGCCCACCACCGGCTCGGCGCACAGCACGGCGTGCCCCAGGCCCAGCGCCTCGGGCTGGCGGATGTAGATGCAGTTGATGTGCTTGGGCACTATGCCCTGAACCAGTTCGAGCAAGTCCAGCTTGCCGCGCGCCGCAAGCTCGGCCTCCACCTCGTACGCCTTGTCGAAATGGTCTTCGATGGTGCGTTTGTTGCGGCCGGTGATGAATATCATGTCGGTGATACCCGCGGCCACCGCTTCCTCCACGGCATACTGGATCAGGGGCTTGTCGACCACCGGCATCATCTCTTTCGGGCTGGCCTTGGTCGCAGGCAGAAAGCGGCTGCCCATGCCCGCCACCGGAAACACACATTTGCGTACGCGCTTCATTAGCTTCCTTTTGTCAATTGCAGCAAGCCCGCTTCATCGAGCACGGAGATCCCCAGCTGTTCCGCCTTGGCAAGCTTGCTGCCGGCCTCGGAGCCCGCCACCACATAGTCGGTCTTGCCGGATACCGATCCTACCACCTTGCCGTCCTGGGCTTCGATCAGGGCCTTGGCCTGATCGCGGCTCAGATTGGGCAAGGTGCCGGTAAGCACGAAGCTCTTGCCGCGCAGCGCGCCGCCTGGCTTGTCCGCGCGGACAGCGAGTGCCTCGCTCACGGCGCCGCTTGCGCGCAGCTGTTCGATTACCTCGCGGTTGTGCGGCTGGCCGAGGAAATTGGCCACGCTCTGGATTATTTCCGGGCCGACACCGGGCAGGATAGGAGCGAGCGGGGTTTCGTCCTTGTTGCGCCTGCGCGTGTTCTCCTTCTGTACGCGTTCCTTCTCTGCAATCAACGCCTCCCAATCGGCATCGAGCAGCCTGTCGAGGGAAGCGAAATGGCGTGCGAGAATTTTTGCGACCTCTTCTCCTACGTGATAGATCCCCAGCGCAAAGATGAATCGCGCGAGCGAAGCCCCCTTGCTCTTTTCGATCGCAGCGATCACATTGGACGCCGATTTTTCCGCCATGCGCTCCAGCGCGGCGAGCTTGACCAGCCCGAGTCGATAGAGGTCTGCGGGCGTATGCACGATGCCGCCCTCGACCAGCTGGTCGACCAGCTTTTCTCCCATGCCTTCGATGTCCATGGCGCGGCGCGAGGCGTAATGCAACAGCGCCTGCTTGCGCTGCGCCGGACAGAACAGCCCGCCGGTGCAGCGATAGACCGCCTCGCTCTCCAGGCGCTCGACCTTGGATCCGCATTCCGGGCAGGTCGCGGGCATCTGGAACTCTACCGTACCCGGCGCGCGTTTCTCGGGCAGCACGCGCGCGACTTCCGGAATCACATCGCCGGCGCGGCGCACGATGACGGTGTCGCCGGCGCGCACATCCTTGGCGCGCACCTGGTCCAGGTTGTGCAAAGTGGCGTTCGTCACCGTTACACCGCCGACGAACACGGGCTTCAGCCTGGCTACCGGCGTCAGGGCGCCCGTGCGCCCCACCTGCACTTCGATGGCCTGTACCTCGGTGCTCGCCTCTTCCGCCGGAAACTTGTGCGCAATGGCGTAGCGCGGCGCGCGCGCCACGTAGCCCAATCGCTCCTGCGCGGCGATGCTGTTGACCTTGTACACCACGCCGTCGATTTCATAGGGCAGTTCCGCCCGGCGTGCGCCGAGCGCGCCGTAGTACTGCAACAGTCCCTGCGCGCCGCTGACCAAGCGCCGCTCGGGGCAGACCGGAAGGCCCAGCTGCTCCAGCCAGTCTTCCAGGTCGCTGTGTTTTTCCGGCATGGCCGCACCCTCGATCACGCCGGCCGCGTAGGCGAAGAAGCGCAAGGGCCTGCGCGCGGTAATGCGCGAATCGAGCTGGCGCAGGCTGCCCGCAGCGGCATTGCGCGGGTTGACGAACTCTTTGTCTCCGTTGGCGCGCTGGCGCTGGTTCATGCGTTCGAAGTCGCGCCGGTACATGAGCACTTCGCCGCGAATTTCGAGCAGCGCGGGAACAGCCCTGCCGTTCAAGCGCAGCGGAATGCTCTTGATGGTACGCAGATTGGGTGTGACGTCCTCACCGGAGTAGCCGTCGCCGCGGGTCGCACCCTGCGTGAATACGCCCCGTGCATAGGTCAGGCCGATCGCCAGGCCGTCGAACTTTGGTTCGGCCAGGTATTCGATATTGCTCGTCTTCAGACTTTCGCACACGCGCTTGTCGAATGCCCTCACCTCATCGGCGGAAAAGGCGTTATTGAGCGAGAGCATGGGGGTACGGTGGGCAAACTGCTCGAACTGCGGCAGGGGCGCGCCGCCTACACGCTGGGTCGGCGAATCGGGGCTGGCGAGCTCCGGATGCTCGCTTTCGAGTTGCTGCAGTTCGCGGAACAGACTGTCGTATTCCGCATCGCTTACCAGCGGCTGGTCGAGCACGTAGTACTGACGGTTATGGCGCTCCAGTTCCGCACGCAGCTTTTGCGCCAGCGCCAGGGCGGTTTTCGCTGCGGCCATCAGGAAAACAGGCGTAGTGCCAGCGGGCTGCCCGCCGCAATCCCCTGTTGCTCCATGCTGGCGTAAAGGGCCTGCAACTGGGCGCGGATCTTGCCCAGCCCGGACGCGTCCAAAGGCTGGCGATTGTCATCGACGATGCCGGCGGACAGGGCCTCGGCCAGGGCGCGCGCGAATTCGACGTAGCGGTCGAAGGCGACGATACCGCCTGGCACTCTGGCGACGTCGAACAGCAGCGTCAACCCCTTGGTCGCAAGCGATTTCATGCCCTCGGAGGAGAACGCCTGCTCCTCCATATTGCACAGGACATAGAGCTCGAGGCCGCTTTCGTCACGGCGGCAAAATCTGCCGTCCTGCTCCAGGGTCATGCCGTGAGACTCGGCCAGGGCGCGTATCCTGGTGCCTGGTATGGCAGCTCCGCGCGCGATCAAGTTGAGCCCGATCTGCACGTCGATATCGGCGCAAAGGGCATCGAGCTGTTGCGCCCGCTGCAAGGCTCCCGCGGAATCAGCCAGCGTGCTGCTCGCGCCTATGGACTCCGCCACCGCCTGGACCATGGTGCTGAAATCGGACAGATCCTGCTGGCTGGCGGCGCCCCTGCGGTCGGCAAGTTGCAGGCCGGCGCGCAACTTATCATATTCACCGACCGCGTCCAGAGGCTCCCAGCTGGACGTCTGCTTGTTGTAGCCTTCCCAGCTTACGGCTTTGGCAAGACCGGTCATGCTATCTACGATCGCGGCAGAAATCGCTTCCCCGGCAACTGCATCCCTGCCCTCCAGGGTGGCGATGAAATCGATGCCCGGATCGAGCATGCCCTTGGCTGGCGGAAACCCGCCCGGCGGTTCCGACAGGGTAGGTTCGATACGCTCGCCCGGGCCGGACGTCCGCCGCTGTGTTTCCTTCCCTCCCAGTAGCACATCATCGTGGCGCGAGCCGAACAGCGTCTCGGACTGGCGCTTGAGGCGCGCTTCCTGCAGCTTGTTGTACGCCAGCACCCCGGCCACCACCAGGACGCCTATGCCCAGCAGGCCAAGCTGCAGTTCGCTCATGGACGGTAGCTCACGCGCGCCGCCTCCGCGCCATTTGCACGATGCGCAGGCCGAGCAGTCTGCGTCCGGCCGCATTCGCCCAGCCCGCATCCCCGCTGCGCGGGGCCCCTGCTCCCAGGCTCATTTGCTCCGCCTCCTTGCGTGCAACTCGGCACACAGACCGCACGGTCGGCGTCCGGCCGCATTCGCCCTGGCCGCATCCCCGCTGCGCGGGGCCCCTGCTCCCAGGCTCATGCGGCCAGTTCCTCTTTCATACGCAGCGCTTCCTCGATGTCGACGGCGACCACGCGCGACACGCCTGACTCCTGCATGGTCACGCCCACCAGCTGCGCTGCCATTTCCATGGTGATCTTGTTGTGGCTGATGTAGAGGAACTGGGTGTCGGCCGACATGCGCTTCACCAGATCGCAGAATCGCTCGGTATTGGGGTCGTCGAGCGGCGCGTCCACCTCGTCCAGCAGGCAGAATGGCGCCGGATTGAGCTGGAACATGGAGAATACCAGCGCCAGCGCGGTGAGCGCCTTCTCGCCGCCGGAAAGCAGATGGATGGTGGAAGTCTTCTTGCCCGGCGGCTGAGCGACTACCTGCACCCCGGCGTCAAGTATTTCCTCGCCGGTCATGAGCAGGCGCGCTTCGCCGCCGCCGAACAGGCTGGGAAACAGCTGTCCGAAATGCCCGTTCACGGTGTCGAAGGTCTGCTGCAGCATTTCGCGCGTCTCGCGGTCGATGCGGCGGATCGCCGCATCCAGCGTTTCCAGCGCCAGGTTGAGGTCGGCCGCCTGGGCATCGAGGAAGCCTTTGCGCTCGCGGCTGGCCTGCAGTTCTTCCAGCGCGGCCATGTTTACCGCGCCCAGATCGCTGATCGCCTGCAGCAGGCGATTGATCTCGACTTGCAAGGCATTGGGCCGCATGCCTTTTTCCAGCATTGCCGCAAGCGCCTCTTCGTCGGCGCCGGCCTCGAACAGCTGATTGGCGTACTGTTCCTTGTTGAGGCGCGCCGCCTGCTCTTTCAGGCGCAGCTCGTTGATGCGGTTTCTGAGCGGCTCCAGCTTTTGTTCGCATACCAGCCGCTCCTCCTCTGCGCTGCGCAGTCCCTGGGCGAGCTCCTCCTGCAGCGAGCGGGCTGCGCCCAGCGCCTGTTCGCGCTGTACCCTTAGTTCGAGCTGAACCTGCAGGCGCTGCCTCAGTCCCTCGTCCTGCTGCGCCGCCAGATCGGACTTCAGCTGCCCGAGCTGTTGTGCGGCCGCGCCAGATTGCTCGAGTATCACTTGAATAGATGATGTTATTTCATTGATTTTAGACGCACATTCTTTTTCGTAGAATACCGCTTCTTGCTCGGCGTGCTCGCTTTGCTGCAGCGACTGCCTGGCGGCGTTCAGCGCGTCCTCGGCTTGCCCGTAGGCCTGCTCGGCAAGCTGAACCTGCGCCGCCGCCGCCTCCATGATCTGCAGATGGCTGGCTAGACTGGCCTCGGCAGCTGCCTGGCTGGTGCGCTCGACCTCCTGCTGACGCGCGATTTCATCCAGCTCCAGCTGGATCTGGCGGCTGCGCTCCCGAAAACGCTCCAGCCCCTGGGAAAGCCTGAGGTTCTCCATCTGCTGTTCATGTACGCGCTGCTTCAGGGTCGCCGCTTCCTGCCGCTGCATCGCCAGGCGCTGGTTGTGGCCCCCGAGCGCGGCCTCGACCACATGCTGTTCGGTGCGCGCCTGGCGCAAGCTCTCCTCGCGCAAGCGCAGCTGGGCGCTGAGGTCCTCGATTTCGCGCTGGCGCGCGAGTATGCCGGTATCTCCCGGGTCGGGCGCATGGAAGCTGACCGCGCTGCGCGAGAACTGATGCCCCTCGCGACTCACCAGGATCACTCCGGGCGGCAGCAATTGTCGGTCTTCGGCGCCGGGCGGGCCTACTACCGCGTACACCCCGTGCAGCCAATCCTGCATCACCCCGCGCACGGCTTCGTCGTGGATTCCGAGCAGGGATGCAAGGGGCCGCATGCCTTGCAGCGCCGGGTCCGGGCTTGCCGCCGTAGCGGTATAGACGCTCATCTTCGCCGGCGGCGCGTCTTCGAACATGCCCTGCAGCAGTTCGGGCTGCGCCGCTTGCACCGCGTGCAGTTTTTCGCGCAGTACCGCCTCGAACGCGGTCTCCCATCCAGCCTCCACCCGCACCTGCTGCCACAGGCGCGGCAGCGCATCCAGCCGATGTTTGATCAGCCATTCGTGGATCTGGGCGTTGCTCTCCACCTGGTCCTGCACCTGTTTCAGCGTTGCCAGGCGCGATTCGAGCCCGGCCTGCTCGCGCTGCTGCGCGTCGAGTTTTTCCTGCGCCGTCCTGCGCGCGTTTTCCAGGCCCGGCAGCTGCTCCAGCTGCGTGGCAAGCTGCGCATCCTTGCGCGCCAGCTCTTCTGCCAGTTCGGCGATCTGGCGCTGCTGGTCCTCGATCGCGGCGGCGTCCGGCCGAGCCAGGCCCTCGTGTTCGGCAATCAGGCGCTCGTGGCGCTGCCCCAGGCCCTGCAGCGTGCGTTGCGCATGGTCGATATGCGTCTGCCCGATCTTGAGCGCCTGCTCGGTCTGGGACAAACCGCTACGCTCGTCGGTCAGCCTGGTCTGTGCGGCGCGGAACGCCTGATCAGCCTCGGGTAGCTTGGCCGATTCCGCCCTCACCCGCTCGCGCGCCTGCTGCAGCCTTAGACCGGCGCCGCCCTGCCGCCCCTGCCACATGGCGAGCGCAGCGTTCAGCTCGCCCGCCTGCTGCTGCCATTGCTCGCTCTGTCCGCTGAGTTGCGCGATCTGGCTTTCCAGACGGGCGCGGCTCTCGCCTATATAGCGGATCTCGGTTTCGAGCCGCTGCACTTCGGCGTTGGCGGCATACAGTTCGCCTTGCGCGCTGCCGAGCGCGTCGCCCGCCTGGTAATGCGCGCTGCGCACTTCTTCCAGGCGCTTCTCGATCTCGCGCAGGCGTGCAGTCTCCGCTTCCAGCTCGTTTGCGGCCCTGTCGATTTCGCGCGCGTGGCGCTGCGCCTCGTTGTCGGCTTCCGTCTTGCGCAGCAGCCACATCAGGTTCTGCTTGCGCTGCATGTCGCCTTGCAGCTCTCTGAACTGCATGGCAACTTTGGCCTGCGCCTCGAGCTTGTCGATCTGCAGCGTCAGTTCCTCGCAGATGTCGGCCACCCGCGACAGGTTTTCGCGCGTGTCGTGCAGCCGGTGCTCGGTCTCGCGGCGCCGCTCCTTGTACTTGGAGATGCCTGCCGCCTCTTCCAGGAACACGCGCAGCTCTTCCGGCTTGGCCTCGATGATGCGCGAGATCATTCCCTGTTCGATGATGGCGTAGGCGCGCGGCCCCAGGCCGGTGCCCATGAAAATATCCTGGATATCACGCCGGCGCACATGGCTGTTGTTGATGTAATACAAGGACTCGCCTTCGCGCGTCAGCACGCGCTTCACCGCGATTTCCGCATATTGCGACCACTGGCCGGCGGCCTTGCCCAGGCTGTTGTCGAATGTCAGCTCGACGCTGGCGCGCGCCACCGGCTTCCTCTGCGCCGAACCGTTGAAAATGACGTCCTGCATCGATTCACCCCGCAGCGCGGAGGCCTTGGATTCGCCCAGTACCCAGCGCACCGCGTCGATCACATTGGATTTCCCGCAACCGTTGGGACCGACGATGCCGACGAGCTGTCCCGGTACGGCGATTGAGGTGGGATCGACGAAAGACTTGAATCCGACTAACTTGATTTGAGTAAGGCGCACGGGAGTTTTTCTGAAAACCGGTTTTCGACCGGTTTTATTCGGTTTGTTGGCAGCCGATATAATACCATCTTAACTTTGTTTTCCGAGCGCCGCATGCCCGCCAAACCCAACGCCAAACCGAGCACCTTCGTCAATCCGAGCCCCGAGCGGGACTATCTGATCCATATGGAGATTCCGGAATTTACCTGCCTTTGTCCACTTACCGGGCAGCCGGATTTCGCGCGCTTGGTGCTGGACTATATCCCCGAGCGCAAATGCCTGGAACTGAAAAGCCTCAAGCTGTATATCTGGTCCTACCGCAGCAGGGGTGCTTTCCACGAGGCGGTCACCAATCGCATCCTCGATGATCTGGCCGGCGCCACGCGGCCGCGATTCATGCGACTGAGCGCGAAATTCTACGTGCGCGGCGGCATTTTCACCACCGTCGTGGCGGAACATCGCAAGAAAGGCTGGAAGCCCCAGCCTGTGCTGGACCTACAGCGCTTCGAATCGTCGTCGCCGACCGATTGACAAGAACCTGATCAGGCAATCTGCGGGAGCCTGCGCCGGTGCTAATGTCTGGCAATCTGCCTGCGCCTGATGGAAAATATAGCCTGTACTGCGCGGCCATGGTCAAACGCGTGGATGCCAGGATCAGGAAGCAGACCAGCATCGACAAACTGTTCCGCGGCAAATGATGGCAGCGCCCGCGCGCTAAGCCGGTTTGGGCCCCTGCGCCCCACCGGCCGCGCGCGCGGACCGTAACAGGGAGAAAGACTATGTCTGCGATGAAGCGTCTGTTCCAGTTGATGGCGGAGAAGAAGGCCTCCGACATTTTTCTTTCAGTCGGTTCGCCCATCAATATCAAGATCAACGGCACCGCCATGCCGATCAATCAGCAGGTAATGGACGGGGAGAACGTACTCAGTCTGCTCTCCGAGGTACTCACCGAAAAGCAGAAAAAGGAATTCGAGGACACGCTGGAGTTGAATACCGCCTTTCCGCTTCCCGGGGTCGGCACCTTTCGCATCAGCGCTTTTCGTCAGAAAACCGAGCCGGCCGTAGTCGTGCGCTATATCCCGGGCGTGGTCCCCAATATCGAGACGCTGGGCGTCCCGCCGGTGTTGAAGGAAGTGATCATGGAAAAGCGCGGCCTGATCCTGATGGTCGGCGCCACCGGTTCGGGCAAGTCGACCACGCTCGCAGCCATGCTCGATCTCAGGAACGCCACCAAGTCCGGGCACATCCTGACCCTGGAGGATCCGGTTGAATTCATTTTCACCAACAAGAAATGCATCGTCAACCAGCGTGAAGTCGGCACCGACACGCTCGACTTCAAGATCGCCCTGAAAAATGCGCTGCGGCAGGCGCCCGACTGCATCCTCATCGGCGAGATCCGCGACAAGGACACCATGGCCGCGGCGATCGCTTACGCCCAGTCCGGCCACCTCTGCCTGGCGACCCTGCATGCCAACAACAGCTACCATGCGATGAACCGCGTCATCAGCTTCTATCCCCTGGAAAACCGGCCCTCGCTGTTGCAGGATCTGGCGGCGACCCTCAGAGCGGTGATATCGCAGCGCCTGATCAAGACCCTGAAGGGAGGGCGCGCCGCAGCGGTGGAAGTGTTGCTCAACACGCGCTACACCGCCGAACTCATCGACAAGGGCGCGATCAGCGAAATCAAGGATGCGATGGAAAAGAGCATGACACCCGGCTCGCAAACCTTCGAGCAGGCGCTGTTCAAGATGTACAGGGAAGGTGTGATCAGCAAGGAGGAGGCGCTGGGCAACGCCGATTCCGCCACCAACCTGATGTGGCTGATGAACCAGTCCGAGGGCGACGGCGGCGCTGCCACGGCCGCCATGGCGCAAAAAAGGGAACCGGAAGCGGCGTTCAAGCCGGAGGCCACCGGTTCGCTGGAGGACTTCAAGATCATCGCCGACGAGCCGACGCAGTAGCCGCGGGCGCGCTGGAGCTTGTTGCCGGCAGGATTTCACTTCGAACGCCTGCCCGCATTCAACCCCGTTTAGCACACCATGAGCTCAGCCACCCTGGAGCACATGCGCTGCGCTGATGTGAGCAATCTGTGGGCGCGCCACGGCCAGGCCCGGCCGTTGATTTGCTTTGCCGGACATACCGACGTGGTGCCTAGCGGCCCGCTCGAGCAATGGCTGAGCGACCCGTTCGAACCCAGTCTGCGCGAGGGCAAACTCTACGGCCGCGGCGCCGCCGACATGAAGTCCTCCATCGCCGCCTTCGTCTGCGCCGCCGAGGAATTCGTGGCCGCGCACCCGCAGCACCCGGGTTCGATCGCGCTGCTGCTCACTTCGGATGAAGAAGGCCCGGCTGTGGACGGCACGCTCAGGGTGGTGGAAAAGCTCAAGGCCCGCGGCGAATTGCTCGATTACTGCATAGTCGGCGAGCCCACCTCGGTGGACGCGCTCGGCGACACCATCAAGAACGGCAGGCGCGGCTCGCTTTCAGGCACCCTCGTCCTCAAGGGTAAGCAAGGGCACATTGCCTATCCGCACCTGGCAAGGAATCCGATCCACCTCGCCGCGCCGGCCATGGCCGAACTTACCGCGACCAAGTGGGATAGCGGCAATGCTTTTTTCCCGGCGACCGCCCTGCAGATATCCAACATCCACGGCGGCACCGGTGCGGCCAACATCATTCCCGGCAGCGTCGAAATACAGTTCAATTTCCGCTATTCCACCGCGAGCAAACCGGACGAACTGCAGAGCCGGGTGCATGCCATATTCGAGCGCTACGGATTCGATTACGAACTGCGCTGGCTGCATACGGCGGCGCCCTTCCTCACCCCGGAGGGCGAGCTGATCGACGCAATGCGCAGCGCGGTGCGCGCCGTAACCGGCATCGATCCGCAGTTGTCCACCAGCGGTGGCACTTCCGACGGCCGCTTCGTCATCGACATCTGCCCGCAGGTGGCGGAATTCGGCCCGGTCAACGCCACCATCCACCAGCTGAACGAGCATATCGAGGCCGATGCACCCGATGCGCTCAAGTCCATCTACCGGCAGGTGCTCGAACGCCTGCTGCTGCCGGCCTGAGCACGCAACGCGACCGTGGGCTGACGCTGCGCGCGCTGCTGCGCGAGGCGGTCGCTCAATTCAAGCGCGCCGGCCTTGCTTACGGCCACGGGACGCAAAACGCCCGCGACGAGGCCGTCTATCTCATTTTGCATACGCTCAATCTGCCGTTGGATGAACTCGACCCCGTGCTCGAGCGTCGTTTGAACGCGAGCGAAATCGAGGCGGTGCGCGCCATTTTGCGGCGGCGCGTGCGTGAGCGCAGGCCTGCCGCCTATCTCACCCGCGAAGCATGGCTGGGGGCGTTCAGGTTCTATGTCGACGAGCGCGCCATCGTGCCGCGCTCGTTCATCGCCGAACTGCTGCGCAGCGGACTCGCCCCCTGGGTCGCCGAAACGCGCAAGGTCCATAGCGTGCTCGACCTGTGCACCGGCTCGGGCTGTCTTGCGGTGCTGGCCGCGCACGCCTTCCCCGCTGCGCGCATCGACGCCGCCGACCTCTCGGCCGAAGCGCTGCAGGTGGCGCGCAGGAACGTCAAGGATTACGCCTTGGGCAAACGCGTGCGGCTGATCCGGACCGACCTGTTCGAGCGCCTGGCCGCGCGCCGCTATGACCTGATACTGTCCAATCCGCCCTATGTCAACGCGGCGGCGATGCGCGCGCTGCCGCGTGAATACCGGCGCGAACCGCGGCTCGCGCTCGCGGGCGGGCGCGATGGACTGGCGCTGGTGCGGCGCATGCTGGCGCAGGCGTCCGCCCATCTGAACCCGCAAGGCCTGCTGGTCGTTGAAATCGGGCACAATCGCGCCGCGCTCGAAAAAGCCTATCCGCGCCTGCCCTTCACCTGGCTAGACACCAGTGCCGGCGAGGATTATGTGTTCCTTTTGCATCGGGAGGATTTGCCATGATGACACTCAACGATCTGCTGACGCTAGCCGCCCTGCCGGAGGACTGGCGCGCAGCCACCCTGGTCGGCCGCGCCTGGTTGCCCGGCGCCTGCGCAGGACCCTCGCCCATAGCCCTGCGCCCCAATGGCGATGTCATCGACCTTGCCGCGGTCGAACCGACCATGAGCCAGTTGCTCGCGCGCGCCGACCGCGTTGCGCTCGCCCGCAGCGCGCCGGGAAAGTCCGTCTGCTCGATCGAGGCGCTGCTCGCAAACAGCGGCGACGAGCGCAACGCCGGCACGCCGTCGCTGCTCGCCCCCAGCGATCTGCAAGCCATCAAGGCGAGCGGGGTCACCTTCGTGCAAAGCCTGCTGGAGCGGGTGATCGAAGAACAGGCGCGCGGCGATACCGCCAAGGCCGAGGCCATCCGGGCGCAGGTGATGCGCATCATGGGTGATGATCTCGCCTCGGTGAAGCCGGGCTCGCGCGAAGCCGATGAAATCAAGCGCGTGCTGGTCGCGCAGGGCGCGTGGTCGCAGTATCTGGAGGTGGGCATAGGTCCGGACGCGGAGATCTTCACCAAATCACAGGTCATGTCCGCGGTTGGATTCGGCGCGGATGTCGGCCTGCATCCGAAGTCCTCCTGGAACAATCCGGAGCCCGAGATCGTGCTCGCCGTCGCCGGCACGGGCGAGACTGTCGGCGCGACGCTGGGCAACGACGTCAATCTGCGCGACTTCGAGGGCCGCAGCGCGCTGCTGCTGGGAAAGTCCAAGGACAATAACGCGTCGTGCGCGATCGGTCCGTTCATCCGCCTGTTCGACGACAAGTTCGGCATCGACGATGTGCGCCAGGCTGAACTGGCGCTCGAAATAGCGGGGACGGACGGATTCGTCCTCGACGGGCTGAGCTCGATGAACAAGATCAGCCGTGATCCGCTGGATATCGTCACCCATGCCTGGGGGCCGTATCACCAGTACCCGGACGGCTTCATGCTGTTCCTCGGCACCATGTTCGCACCGGTCAAGGACAGGGGCGCGCCCGGCATGGGCTTCACCCACAAACTCGGCGATCTGGTGAGCATTTCGACGCCGAAACTCGGCCGCCTGGTGAACCGCGTGACCACCTCGGACCTGGCCCCGCCCTGGACTTTCGGCATCAGCGCGCTGATGCAAAACCTCGCCGCACGCGGACTGCTGGTCCGGGCTTCGACTCGCAGCTAAGCCGCCGGCCGCAAATCCAGACGCGCCGCAATCCACTTCGCAGCGGAAAGCAGCTGTACGTCCCGGCGCGGGCGGCCGATGAGTTGCACGCCCACCGGCAGGCCGCGCGGACCTTGCGCGTAGGGAATCGTCAAGCACGGCAGGTGCAGCAGGGTCCACACGGCATTGAACACCGGATCGCCGGTATGGCCCAGTCCCGCGGGCGCCGCGCCGGTCGCACTCGGGGCGAGCAGGACGTCGTTGCCCGCAAACAGCACTTCCACCTCCCCGCGGCATGCCTGCGCAAGCGCAAGCGCATCAAGGTAGCTGGCAGCGGGTATCGCCGCGGCGCGCTGCAGGATTTCCATCAGTTCAGCGCTCAGACCTTCGGCGTGCCGTTCGAACTCGAAAGCAAGCTCGCGCAGCGCCTCTGCATGCATGATCGTCTTGTGCGCCGCGCCCAACTGCCTGAAGCGTTCGGGCGGCGTCAGTTCTGCGACCCTGGCGCCTTCCGCTTCCAGTCGGGCCGCGGCAGAGCGGACGGCGTTGACGGTTTCGGCTTCGGCGCTGCTCCAATCCGGCATGGGGGCGAGACCCACACGCGGCGGGGCGCCGCGCCACGGCGGCACATCGGCCGGCAGCCTGGTCGACAGTACCGAGGCGAGCAAAGCGAGGTCGTCGACATTGCGCGCGAAATGGCCCAGGGTATCGAGTCCGGGCGCGAGCGCCCTGACGCCGCGGATGCCGAAGGTGTCGAAAGTGGGCTTGTAGCCGTAGACGCCGCAGTACGAGGCGGGGCGGATGATGGAGCCGCCGGTTTGGGTGCCCAAGGCGAGCGGCACCATGAAATCCGCGACTGCCGCCGCAGATCCGCTGGAGGAGCCTCCCGGGGTATGCCCGGGATCGTGCGGATTCCGGGTTTGGCCGTTGGGATGGCGAAATGCGAACTCGGTGGTCACGGTCTTGCCCAGAACGATGCCGCCGGCCGCGCGTATCCGCGCCACACAATCGGCATCGGCGGCGGGCCTGTGATCGGCGTAGATCGGTGAGCCGTAGGCCGTCGGCATGTCCGCGGTGTCGATGATGTCCTTGATCCCAATGGGCACGCCGTACAGCGGCGGCCGCGGGCCTTTTGCATCGCAGTCGCGCGCCTGCGCGCGTGCCGTTTCGGCGTCAAGATAGGTCCAGGCGCGCACTTGGGGCTCGCGCGCCTCGATGCGCGCGAGGCAGGCCTCGACGAGTTCGGCGACACCGAGCCCGCCCTCGGCAATCAGATTCGCCGCCTCGCGTGCACCCAGCCTGCTAAGTTCGGTCACGTCTGTCCGATACCCGGGGAATCAGCCGCCATTCCAGGCGCCGAGCCGCTGCGCTGGGAACAAGTCGATGAAGGCGGTGGATGACAACAGACCCCGGGGGCTAGAGTCCGGAAAAATCCAGCGTCGCGAAGTAATCGTCCAGGGTCTCCGCGCGCCGGATCTGCGTGACCGAACCGTCTTCCCGCCACAGCAGCTCGGCCGAACGCAGCTTGCCGTTGTATTGAAAGCCCATCGCAAAACCATGGGCGCCGGCGTCGTGGATGACGAGCAGGTCGCCGGCGTCGATTTGCGGGAGCTGCCTGTCTATCGCGAACTTGTCGTTGTTCTCGCACAGCGAACCCACCACGTCGTAAGTGTGGTTCCGGGCAGCGGTCTCCTTGCCAAGCACCGTGATGTGGTGATACGCACCGTACATGCCGGGCCGCATCAGGTTGGACATGCAGGCATCGACGCCGATGTATTGCTTGTACGTGTTCTTGTGATGAATCGCCTCGGTGACGAGGTAGCCATACGGTCCGGTGATGCAGCGGCCGTTTTCCATGAATATCTTCAGCGGATGCAATCCGGCCGGCACGACGATCTCCCGATACGTCTGCTCGATCCTGCGGCCGACCAAGCCGAGGTCGACCGCCTTCTGGCCGGGACGGTAGGGAATGCCGATGCCGCCACCGAGATTGACGAACTCGATTCGCACGCCCGGGTCGCGCGCGAGTTCCACGGCCAGTTCAAACAGCATCTTCGCCGTCTCGACAAAGAACTCCGGATCCAGCTCATTTGACGCCACCATGGTGTGCAGCCCGAAGCGGCGAACCCCCTTTGCCTTCAGTTGCCGGTAGCCGTCCACAAGCTGCTCGCGCGTGAAGCCGTACTTCGCCTCTTCCGGCTTGCCGATGATGACGTTCCCCTCGCGCAGCGGGCCCGGGTTGTAGCGCAGGCAGATTACCTCCGGCAAACCGGCGTGCTGTTCCAGATAGGGGATGTGGGTGATGTCATCGAGGTTGATGATCGCACCCAGTTCCCTGGCCCGGATGTATTCTTTCGCCGCTGTCTCGTTCGACGTGAACATGATGTTCTCGCCGCTTATGCCGACTCGCTCGCACAGCACCAGTTCTGCCAGGCTAGAGCAGTCGCCGCCCAGGTTTTCCTGCCCCAGAATCTTCAGCAAGTGCGGATTCGGGGTGGCTTTGACGGCAAAATACTCCTTGAACGCGCACCACGCGAACGCCTGATTCAGCCTGCGCGCGCTGGCGCGGATCGCGGATTCGTCATAGACGTAAAACGGCGTCGGATAATTGCGAACGATCGCGCGGATGGTCCGCTCGTCAAACGGGAGTTGCTTTTCGATCATGATGGCCCGTGTATCCGGGGTGCCTTTCACTGGAAAACCGTTTATCGGACGGCGATTCTACCCTGCTACGCCGAACGCTGGCAATTTGCCATCGCCGTGTAAAATGAAGTCGACATGAGACTAGATGACCTTTGGGCGAAGCACGGCGGCGGCACACTGCGGCCGGACCCTGCCGAAACGAAAGACCTGCTCATCTTCGGTGTTACTGACGATTCCAGAGACGTACGCCACGGTTACCTGTTCTGCGCCCTGCCGGGCACGAAAGAGCATGGTCTCGCGTTCTGTTCGCAGGCGGCTGCGAAAGGCGCACAGGCCATAGCCGTAGCCGAAGGCACGCGCGACGAAGATCTCGGCCTCAACGAGTACGAACGCGCGAAAATCGTCGTTCTGCGAGTCCGGGACATACGGGGATTCTACGCGCGGCTGGCGGCCGATTTTCATTGCGCGCGCCCGCTCACCATTGCATCGGTCACCGGCACCAATGGCAAGACGTCCACGGTGTGCTTCCTGCGCGACCTCTGGGACGAAGACGGCCGCAACGCGCTGAGCCTGGGAACCCTGGGCCTGCAGGCCCGCGGCAAGCGCCACTCCAACCTTGAAGCGGGGCTTACCACCTACGACGCCAAAACGCTGCATATCATGCTCGGCGAACTGGAGCGTGCGCACGGCGTCACGCATCTTGCGATGGAGGCTTCGAGCCACGCGCTCGATCAGCAACGCCTGGCCGGCATGTGCTTCGACGCCGCAGGCTTCACCAATCTCACCCAGGACCATCTCGACTATCACCAGTCGATGCAGGCCTACCTGCAGGCCAAGATGAGACTGTTCCATGAGCGGCTCAAAGACGATGGCGTGGCTGTCGTCAATACTCGCGACGCGTCCGGTGTGCAGATTGCGTCGGCGATGAGGTCGAGAAATACCCGCGTCATCTCCTATGGCGAGGCGGGCAGCGGCGCCGACCTCGTGGTGCTCAAGCGAATTGCGCATGCGCAGGGACAAACGCTGACGCTGTCGGTCTTCGGCGCCACATATGAAGTGCAGGCGCCGGTAGCGGGTGCGTTTCAGGCGGAGAACATTCTTTGCGCGCTCGGTTTGGCCCTGGGCACGGATGTGCCGGTCGCGCGCGCGATTGCCGGCATCGGCCGGCTGGCCAGCGTTCCGGGGCGCCTCGAACTCGCCGCCGTACTTGCCAATGGCGCGACCGTCTACGTGGACTATGCGCATACCCCGGATGCGCTGGACAACGTGCTTCGCAGCGTGCGGCCGCACGTCGGCGCGAAAAGCGAGCTCCACGTGCTCTTCGGATGCGGAGGCGACCGCGATCCGGGCAAGCGACCCATCATGGGCCGCATTGCGCAAGAACGCAGCGATCGCCTCTGGGTGACCGATGACAATCCGCGCACCGAAGACCCGGACACCATCCGAAGGCAGGTTCTATCGGGCGTTGCGGATTCGACTCGCGCAACCGACGCAGGCCCGCGCCGCGAGGCCTTGCAACTCGCGCTGTCCGCGTTGCGCCCGGGGGATGTCCTGGTGGTCGCCGGCAAGGGTCACGAAGACTATCAGATCGTACTCGAACGGGACTCCGGGGGGCTGCCCCTGCAAGACGCCCGGGGACGCCCGAAGACGAAGAAGATTCCCTTCTCCGACGCCGAAGCCATCCGTGAAATCATCGCGTCGATGTAGCGCGAGCCCATCGGGAAAAGAACATGGCCGCATTCTATGACGCGCGTGGCAATACCTATTTCGTAGCCTCGCCCGAGGAGATCGGCGGCTACGCCGATTTTCCGCAAACTGCCGCCGAAGCTGCGAGGACGCGCGAGCGCTGGGCGCGACACGCCGTCGAACGCATTTGCGGCCGCCCGAAAGATGCTGCAGGGCCCGATACGGGCGGCGCCAAGCGGTACCGGTCCGACGGTTTGCTGGTGGGGCCCTTCCCGGACGCGAATGCTTTCGCCTTGTTGATCGTAAACACCGACGGAACGCTCGCCGAGCGCAGCGGGAACGGCCTGACGATCTTCTCGCAATTTCTCGTCGACACCGGACAGGCCAGTCGTTCGAACGCGTTCGTTTTGCGCGTCTATCACGACATACCCGAATCGCCCACTGTCGAGGCCAGGATAGAAGCGGGTGAACGAGACGGGCAACAAGGGTTTTGGGTCGACATGGGTGTCCCTGCATACGGACCGTCAGCCGTTGGCGCCGTGCCCGAACACATTGGGGTATCCGAGCTTGACGGCCGCATCGTTACGCGCGTGTTCGATCTCGAAAAGATAGAGGCATCGTGGACATGCAGCCAGTTTGTAAATGTCGGAAATCCGCATTGCGTGACTTTCCTGAAAAGCCCGGACCTGTTGCCTACGATGGAACAACTCGGATCGACGAAGTGGGCGCCCGCGCTCAGCGCAATTGCGAACAGCACCGGGAGCGAGGGCCTGCGCGGTGCGGGGCGTCCGTGCCCGAACGGAATCAACCTGCAGTGGGCCTGCGTCACCGGGCCTGAGTGCATCGATGCGCGGGTGTTCGAGCGCGGCGAAGGGCCGACTTTGTCTTCAGGATCAAGCGCAACGGCCGTCGCGAGCGCAGCGCGCAAGCTCGGGCTGCTCGAGGCGAAGACCGTAAATGTTAGAATGCCCGGAGGCGTTGCACCGGTGCGATTCGATGAACGCAATGGGAGCCTCGTGCGCGTGATGTTGTTCGGTTTGGCGCAGCAAGCGCATCCACCAGTTTAGGGGTTTTGAAAATCGATTATGACCTACATCAATGAGCATTATCTCAAGTTGACCGCCGGTTACCTGTTTCCCGAAATCGGCCGGCGGGTAACGGCATTCTGCGACGCGAACCCTGGCGCGAACGTCATACGCCTCGGAATCGGCGACGTTACCGAACCGCTAGCTCCGGCCGTGATACAGGCGATGCATACGGCAGTCGATGAATTGGCCGAGCGCTCGTCCTTCCGCGGCTACGGGCCTGAACAGGGCTACGATTTTCTGCGTGCAGCCATTGCCAAACACGACTATCAGGCGCGCGGCGCCACGGTCGACGCGGACGAGATCTTCGTCTCGGACGGCTCGAAGTGCGATTCGGGGAATATCCTGGATATCTTCGGGGACGATAATGTCATCGCGGTGGCGGATCCGGTCTACCCGGTTTATGTGGATACCAACGTCATGGCCGGGCACACCGGTGCGGCGGATGCCAGCGGCCGCTACGGCGGCCTGGTGTACCTTCCGGTTACCGCGGAAAACGATTTCGTCCCCGAACTTCCCAGGCAGCGGGTCGACCTGATTTACCTCTGCTATCCGAATAACCCGACTGGCGTGGTTGCCACCAAGGAGACGCTGAAGCGCTGGGTCGAATACGCGCAGCGCAACGGCTCGGTGATTTTGTACGACGCCGCCTATGAAGCCTACATCACCGATCCGGCCATCCCGCACTCGATCTATGAAATCGACGGGGCCAGGGAAGTCGCGATCGAGTTCCGCAGTTTCAGCAAGACGGCCGGCTTCACCGGTGTGCGCTGTGCGTTCACGGTGATTCCGAAGGACCTCAAGGGAAAGACGCGCGACGGGCGCGACGTCCCGATTCATCCGCTCTGGAATCGACGGCACTGCACCAAATTCAATGGAGTTTCCTATCCCGTGCAACGGGGCGCCGCTGCGATTTACTCGCCGGAAGGCAGGCAGCAGGTGCGCGAAACCATAGACTTTTACCTCGCCAACGCCAGGCTGGTGCGTGCAGCGCTGACAAAGCTGGGGCTGAAGGTCTACGGCGGGGTGAACGCGCCCTACGTGTGGCTGAAGACCCCCGGTAAATTGAGCAGCTGGGATTTTTTCGACAAGCTGCTGCAGGAAGCCCATCTGGTGGGAACGCCGGGGAGCGGATTTGGCGCCTGCGGGGAGGGCTATTTCCGCCTGAGCGCCTTCAACAGCCGGGCCAACGTCGAAGAAGCCGTACAGCGCTTCGCGAAAATCATATAGGGCCGGAACGGGCCGCGCGGCTCAGCGCCTGGCCTCCAACTGCTCCCAGCGCGTCAGGGCGGTGGCCAGTTCCGCCTCGATTGCGGCGAAACGCAGGTTCAGCTGTTTCACCTGCTCCGGTTGCTCGCGATACAGTGCCGCATTCGCCAGCGCTGCGGTGATCTGCTTTTGCTCCTTCTCCAGTATGTCGATTCTTGCCGGAAGCTCGGCCAGTTCGCGCTCTTCCTTGTAGCTCAATCTGGCTTTTGCCGGTGCCGGCGCCGGCGCGGCCGGAGTGCGCTTCGCGCGGCCGTCGATTTTCTGTCCGCGTTTTGCCGGCTCGGTCTCTGGCCGGGCCGGCGATTTGACGCGCTGCCAGTCGCTGTAGCCGCCAGCGTATTCCTTCCATGCGCCCTCGCCTTCACTGGCGATGGTCTGCGTGACCACGTTGTCGAGAAACGCACGGTCGTGGCTCACCAGAAACAGCGTGCCGGCATAGTCCTGCAGCAATTCCTCCAGCAGTTCCAGCGTCTCGATATCGAGGTCGTTGGTCGGCTCGTCCAGCACCAGCACATTGGCCGGCCGGCTGAACAGGCGCGCCAGCAGCAGGCGGTTGCGCTCGCCGCCGGACAGCGACTTGACCGGCGCGCGCGCGCGTTCCGGCGGAAACAGGAAATCGCCTAAATAGCTGATCACGTGCTTGCGCGCGCCGTTGATTTCGACGAAATCGCCGCCTGCGCTGACGGTGTCGGCGAGCGTCGCCTCTTC
>JACZJV010000122.1 GCA_014860355.1 Burkholderiales bacterium
TCCCCGGGGCGGGGGCGCCGCCGGTGATAAACCCGCCGCCGGTGGCCGCGCCACCGGCGGCCGCGCCGCCGCCGGAAATGCCGCGAGCCGCCGCCGATATCGCCAATGCCGACCCCATCACCGCAGCCGACGTTGCCGAACGCGAGGCCAGGATCAGGGCCAGACGCAACCGGCAATTGGCGCCGGGTGAGCGCGTGCCGCGGTGAGATCGAGACCGCCCTAGCAATCGCCGCTAACGAAATTCAGACAGGTGCATCAATCATGATCAGATTTCAGACTTTCTGGGCACTGTGCAGCGGATTATTGCTCGCGGCCTGCGCCGCTCCACCGCCCTTGCCCGCACCGTGGACGCCGCCGGCAGTCGAACAAGCATCCGCGCCGCTCGATCCGGTGCCGCGCGAGGTGGCAGCGGACCCGCCGGAAGAGCGGACCCTGCTGTTTCCCGGAAGCGGCAACTTTGTCAAAGACAAGGCGGCGCCGGCGCGAGGCGCATTGGCTGAAGGGCGCGTGCTCCTCAACTACGAGGGCGCGGAAATCCGCGAGGTGGTGGCGAACATACTCGGAAACATACTGAAGCTGAATTACACCGTCCATCCCGCGGTGCAGGGGACGGTGACGCTGCGCAGCTCCGAGCCCATAGCGCACAGCGCTCTGCTGCAGACGCTGGAGACGCTGCTGCGGCAATATGGTGCGGCGCTGGTGAAGGAGGGCGGGCTGTACAAGGTGATGCCGGCGACCTTCGCCATCCGCGGCAGCGCCACCGCGCAGCTGGGTTCGGCGACCACGCCGCTGCCGCGCGGCCTGAGCATACAGGTGGTGCCGCTCAAATGGGTCTCGGCGCGGGAGATGTGGAAGCTGCTCGAACCGATCGTGACCGATCCGACGGTGATGCGCATCGACGATGTGCGCAATTTCATTATCCTCGCCGGATCCGACCAGGAGTTGCGCCACCTGCTCGAAACCATAGACCTGTTCGACGTCGACTATCTCGCCGGCATGTCCGTGGGTTTGTTCACTTTGCGCAGCGCCGACGCCAAGGCGGTCGCGCAGGAGGTCTCGCTGCTGTTCGGGGATTTGCAGCAGGGGCCGCTGGCGGGGGTGGTACGCGTCATCGCGGTGGAACGGCTGAACGGCTTGCTCGTCGTCACCACTCAGCCGCAGTATCTGGAAAAGGCGCGCGTCTGGATCGAGCGGCTGGACCGCACCAGCGCGGGCGCCGGTGGCAGGCGCCTGCATGTCTATCACATGCAATACGGCAGGGCCGAAAACATCGCCAAATTGCTGAACGAGATCTTCGGGCGATCCTCCGGCCCGCGCGCCGCCAGCGGGCCTACCGTGGTCGGCCCCGCTGCCATGGTGCAATCGTCGGCGCCGCGGGCAGGCGCGGCCGGTCAAGCGCCGCCGCCGGTCACGCCGAGCGCGAGTCCGGCACCGGGTACGGGCAATGCGCGCGGACGCGCAGCGCTTGCGCAAGACGTACAGGTAATCGCGGACACGGAGAACAACGCGATCGTGGTCCTCGGCGTGCCGGAGGACTTCGAGGTCATCGACGATGCGATCAAAAGGCTGGACATCATTCAGCGCCAGGTGCTGGTCGAAGTGACGCTGGCCGAGTTCCGGCTCACCGGCGAACTGCAGTTCGGCGTCGAGTGGTTTCTCAATTCGCGCAATGGGCGAAATTACGTAGGCAGACTCGCCGGATCGGCGGCTGAATCGATCAACCCGCCGCTTTCAGCCGCAGGCGTGCCCGGTGGCGCCGGGCTGACCCTGGTGCGCACGCTCTCAGGCGGGCAGATCCCTGCCATTCTCAACCTGCTCGAGACCGATGGCCGCGCCAGAATCGTCGCCACGCCGAGCACGACGGTCGCCGACAATCATCCGGCGACGATCAAGGTCGGCACGCGCGTTCCCGTCAAGACCCAGTCCCAGACCGGTGCTGCGACGGGAACGCTCATCGAGCAGATCCAGTACATCGAAACCGGCGTGCTGCTCGAAGTGACGCCGCGGATCAACTCCAACTCCCAGGTCACGCTGGAAATCAATGTCGAGCTCAGCCAGGCAAGGATCAACCAGTCTTCCAATATCGATTCGCCCGAAGTCAGCAACCGCAGCGCCAAGAGCCTGGTGACCATCGCATCAGGCGAGACCGTGGTAATGGCCGGCCTGATTCGTCAGGACAGCTCCAACGATTCCGCAGGCCTGCCCGGGCTGGCGAAAATTCCCCTGATCGGCGGGCTGTTCGGCACCCAGTCGCAGACCGACGTGCGCACCGAATTGGTGGTTCTGATTACGCCCAGGGTGATCAACGATGCACGCCAGGCGCGCGACATCACCGAGGAACTGGTGCGCAAGGTTCCCTCGCTGCAGGACATGCTCGCCAGGCCTGCGCCGGCCCCCGTCGGCCCGCAGCAGCAGAAATAGCGCGCTTTCGGGATCGCGGGTACTTGCGGATTGCGCGCCGAGTGGCGCGCAGAGTCGCGACATCCTGCTGCAGTTCATGTATGTTCGAGGCACTGGGGGGCAGCGTCGGCGATGTGGCGCGCGACCGGCATGGTTCGCCGCCCTAGCGATGCGCTGGCTGGTTCGGGGTCCACTTCAGCAGATGCTGGCCGACTGCCACGAGTTCGTCATTCTGATTGGAAATCTCCACCTTCGACCAGCTGCGGCGGGAGCTGGTGTCGATTTTTTCCACGGTGTAGGTCACGGTGACGGTGTCGCCGAAATACACAGGTTTCAGGAACCGTATGCGGTCATAGCCCAGGGAAACCGCCGTTTCGTCCGATCCGCGTGCCACCGAGCGCTCGATCATCATGGTTGAAGTGGTCGACATGAATCCGATGAGCAGCGCGCCGTGGGCGATGCGTTTACCGTAAATCGTCCCCTTCATGTACTTCTCGTTGACGTGATTGACCGAAAAATCCCCTGTAACTCCAGCGTACAGATAGACGTCGCTTTCCGAGACAGTCTTGGAGAACTGTACCTGTTCCCCGACCGATACATGAAGTTCTTTCACCGCGCCGTCCTTTGCTTAAGAAATTGCTGCCAGTCGAAATTACGATGGATGCGGACCTGATGCGTCGTTCGCCGCGGACCGCTGCCGCGCAGCGCGCACCACTACGCCCGTTTCTTCCAGCTTCGCGATTTCGGCGCCGGAATATCCGATTTCCCCCAGTATTTCATCCGTCTGCGCACCTATGGGCTGAGGCACGAGCCGAACCTCCGGCGATTTGCCGTCGTATTTCACCGGATGACTTACCAGCGTAATTGGACTGCCCGTCGCCCCCGGAAGCGTGACGAAGCTGTGGTTGTGGACGACCTGCGGATCCTGCACGACGCGCGCGTAGTCGTTTACCGGCGAATGCCAGATCTTGTGGCGCGTGAGGATATCCATCCATACCGAGTTCGTCCGCTGCCTCAGCGCGTCGGCTACCATGACGTTGATTTCTTCGCGGCGGTCATATTCGTCCGCGCCCGTGAACTCGGCGATGCGGGGCGCCGTCAGCGCCTCGGCCAGCGTTGCCAGAGTAGTGAGCGAAATCGCCAGGTGCCCGTCAGCGGTCGGGAAGATACCGTAGGGCGCAGAGAAATACCAACCGCCATTGAACTCTCGCGCGGCGACCGTTTCGGGCTGCTTACCATTGAGAAAACAGGTGAAGGATTCGATTTGCAGGTCAATTGCGGCAGACAACAGGTTCACGTCGACGCGGCAGCCTTTGCCGGTCGTGGCGCGCCGGAACAGAGCCGCCAGGATACCCATTGCGAGCAACGCAGCGGCGTGATGATCCACCGCGGAAACGCCGACCGGGCGGGGGCCGGATTCCGGCGTTCCCGTGATGGCTGCAAGGCCCGACATCGCCTGGACGATCAGATCCTGCCCCGGCTTGTCGGCATACGGTCCGTCCGCGCCGAAACCGGAGGCTGCGGCAAAGATGACCGAGGGATTGCGTTCGGCGATCTGGCTGTAGCCCAAGCCCAGTTTTTCCATCACCCCCGGCCGGAAGTTTTCGCACACGACGTCCGCTGCTGTTGTCAGTCGTTTCGCGATCTCCAGGCCTTCTGGTGATTTGAGGTCGATTGCCAGGCTGCGCTTGTTCCTGTTGCCCAAAAGAAACAGCATGGTCTGGCCATCGATGGTCTTGGAGTTTACCCCGCCCCACTTGCGCTGGAATGCGCCTTCCAGCGGCTCGACCGCGATGATATCGGCGCCCAAGTCACCCAGGATCTGCATCCCCACCGGCCCGAGCAGGAAATGATTGAAACTCACCACTCGAATTCCCTTGAGGAAGTCCATCTATGCTCCTAACGATTGCTTGCCGGTTCCGCACCCTGCGCGTTCGCCGCGGTTGCGGCAGAAACCAGTCCTCTCGCAGGATTCTCGAGGCAATTGCATGGGCTGACAATACCTGCTTTCGCAGGCGGAATTCGATTCGAGCATGTGCGCTAACGCCCTGTGAATCGGGCCGGCCGTTTTTGGACGAATGCTGCCATCCCTTCTTTTTGATCCTCGGTTTCGAACGCCGACGCCAATAACTTGCGCTCAATCGCCAGTCCGGCCGAGAGCGTGGACTCGTCGGCCATGTGTACCGCCTGTTTGGCAAAACGGGCTGCGAGCGCTGCCTTGCCAGCGATTAGCTCGGCAATGTCCAAAGACGTTCCCAGCAGCAATTCGGGAGCTACGACCTCGGTCACCAGCCCGGCGCGCAGCGCGCTCCAGGCATCGATGGGCTGGCCGCTCAGGATCATTCTCGCCGCAAGCCCTCGACCGACCAACCGGGTCAGTCTTTGCGTAGCGCCATCGCCGGGGATTATTCCCAGATTGATTTCAGGCTGGCCGAATCTGGCTGTTTCACTTGCGATAATGAAGTCCGCAAGCATCGCCAGCTCGCAGCCGCCGCCCAGGGCCAATCCATTGACTGCGGCGATGACCGGCTTGGGACAATGTTCCACTATCGCCCAGTCGTCACAGCGCGTTTGGTCTTCCAGCACCGCGATACCCCGGGCGGCCATCTCTTTTACGTCTGCGCCGCAGGAGAACAGCTGGTCGCTCCCCGTCAGCACGATACAGCGCATCCGGACATCGTCGATGGCGTTGGAAAAGGCGCCAGCAAGCTCAGCCAGCAGAGCGGTGCTGAGCGCATTTCGCGCCTCGGGTCGGTTGAGCCTGAGCAACATGACGCCCGGTCGCGGCTGGGACGGCAAGACGAGGTTCATGGTTTTCCGACTCCTCACGAAACAGGCCGGACAAAGTGTGTGCCCAGCCTGGCCTTGGCACCTAGCTTGAAAAAGCTAGTCAGGAACCAAAGCAAGCAAAAATGTGAAAGCGCTTTCACATCAAAGCCTACACTTGCACAATGCATGCGTCAATATCCCCTATGCAAACCTTAGCAAAGCAATATATGGCTTGTAGATTCAATGCACCAGTGGATATACTCCAAATACACCCGTTAAGAAAGCGCTTCCGAGAACATGCAGGCGAAAAGGGCAAAACTTAGCGATGTGGCACTCCGCGCAGGGGTGTCGCTGGCTACCGCATCGCGCTGCATCAATCATCCGGCCAAGGTAAATCCGGAGTTCCGAGAACGTGTTACGCGCGCGGTACAGGAACTGGCCTACGTAACAAACGGCCGGGCCAGGGCGCTGGCAACCTCCCGATCGCACAGCATAGGCGCCATCGTGCCGACTCTGAATATCTCGATCTTCGCGACCGCGGCGGAGCTGCTGCAGCGGCGCCTGGGCGAGGCCGGATATACCCTGATGTTGGCGAATTCGGCCTACGATCCGGTCCAGGAACTCGCGCAAGTGAAAGCTTTTCTGGAGCAGGGCATAGATGGCGTGGTTCTGGTCGGGGCCGAGCACGACCCCAAGGTATTCGAACTGCTGCAGTCCAGCCGCACGCCCTTCATACTCACCTATACATACGCGGCCGATTCCCAGTATCCCTGCGTCGGGTTTGACAACTACCGGGCGGCGTATCGTTTGACCGAATACGTCATCGGCCTGGGACATCGCCGTTTCGGTCTGATCATGAGTCCGACTAGCTGGAACGATCGCGTGTCGCAGCGATTGGCGGCCATCCGAGCGGCATTGGCCGATCATTCGATACTGGAACTCACAGAGTACGTACTCGACGTTTCATATTCCATTTCAAAAGGCCGGTCCGCATTCAGACGACTCATGACAGGTGCGAAACCGCCGACCGCGGTAATGTGTACCAACGACGTCTTTGGCGTGGGCGCACTGCTCGAGTGCCGGGCGCTGGGCATCGAGGTGCCCAGGCGTGTTTCCATCGTAGGGTTCGACGATCTGGAACTGGCGGCAGAAATAGAGCCGGGACTTACGACCTGCCAGATACCGATTCAGGAGATGACCGACCGGGTCGTCGATTATCTGCTCAGCAGTATCGCCGGCCGGACCATACCGCAGGCGGTCGAGCTGGCGACGAAGATCATAATTCGCGGATCGACTGGGCGTCCGGGCTAGGCGCAAGTCGGCAGAGCAGGAGTCAAGAGTGATGCGTTCTGTTTATCGCGAAGTGAGCACTGATATTCTTATCGTCGGCAGCGGCGGGGCGGCGCTGCGCGCGGCGCTGGAAGCCGATGCCCGCGGCGCCGATGTACTGATGGCAATCAAGGGCGAATTCCAAAAAAGCGGTGCAAGCTACCACAGCGTTGCCGAAGTCGGTGCCTTTAACGTGCCCGACGGAGCCTCCGATCCCGATGACAACCCCGAGGTGTATCTGGCCGACATCCTGCGTGCCGCCCAGGATATGGCCGATCCGCGACTGAGCGCGATACTGGCCGAGGAGGCGGGCGAAGCGCTGCGCTATCTGGAGGAGCGCGGAGTGCCGTTCGAACGCGACGAGACGGCTTACCTGGTGTACCAGGCGTGTTTTTCATCCAAGCCGCGCTCACACGTCATTCCCAATCATTTCAAACCAATAGTCCATGCGCTGGGTGCGGAAGCCACGCGCAGGAACATCAAGGTCATCGATCGCCTGATGATCACCAACCTGATCGTGCGCGACGGGCAATGCCTCGGCGCCTACGCGATTGATCATGCGGGGCGCTCGGTGGTCCTGCGCGCCAAGGCGACCATACTGACGACGGGCGGTGCCAGCCAGCTGTTCGAAAAGAACCTTTATCCGTCCGACATCACCGGGGACGGCTATGCCATGGCACATCGTGCCGGCGCACATCTGGTGAACATGGAGTTCATGCAGGCGGGAATCAGCCTGGTTGCGCCGTTCGTGAATCTGTTTGGCAACTACCTGTGGGATGCGAGACCGAATATTACAGACCGCGACAACCGGGCGTTCATCCAGGACTACCTGCCCCCGGGGCTCAGCGTAGGCGAGGTAATGCTGCAGAAGCAGCGGCATTTTCCTTTCAGCGCAAGCGATATATCGCGCTATATCGAGATCTCGATACAAAAAGCAATCAATGCAGGCCGGGGTACCGATCTGGGGGGCGTATATCTGGATTTCGTCGGCCGTGATTTTGAGCAAATATTGGGCGACAAGAACCGTAGCATTGCAAAGATGTGGCCGCTGACCTATGAATGGCACCGGAAGCGCGGAGTCGATCTGTATCGGGATCGGGTCCAGATCGCCTGTTCCGCACATGCCATCAATGGGGGGCTGCGCATAGACGCGAACGCACAATCGAACATCGAGGGCCTGTACGCAGCCGGCGAAGTGGCGGCGGGCCCGCATGGCGCGGATCGACTGGGCGGCAATATGTCGGTTACCTGCCAGGTGTTCGGCCGGCGCGCCGGCAAGGCTGCAGCGGAACGGGCCGTTCAAGTCGATCATCTTCAGGTCGCCGACGTTTTTGCGGAAGAGCGCGCGTTTCTCGATCAGTTCCGGGCCAACGGCGAACATAAGCTGGAGGCTCTGAAGAGGGAATTGCAACGGTCAGCCAACCGCTCGCTCCTCATAATACGCGACGAAGCCGGACTCACGCACTTCAAGAGGAGTTGCGAGGAGGCACGCGCGGTGCTGTTCGCACAAGCGAGCATCGTGACGCCGCAGGACCTGATAAAGGCATTGGAGATAAACAATCTGATCGACGTCGGCTTGATGATGGCCACTGCGGCGCTCGCCCGCAAGGAAAGCCGCGGCAGCCACTATAGAGAGGATCATCCCGAGCGTGATATTCAGTACGCGCGCAATATCATCCTGGACAGATCGCGTCCTGGCGGCTATTTCATGGCCAGGCTGTGCGAGCTATGAGGGCGCGCTTTCCACAGGCTTACTTGTTCGCGGATACCTGGGACTCGGGTCTGTAGACCGGGGCCTGGTTGGATCGCTGTTCGCTGCGTGCCCCGAGGTAAATGGCGATCAGGAGCAGGACAAAGCCGGCAATTTGCAGGCTGGAAAAACCTTCGTCGAACAGAAGCAGCGCAAGCATGGCGGACCCTATGGGCTCCCCGAGTATGGCGAGCGCAATCAAGGTCGCCGAGACCCGCTTCAGAGCCCAGTTGAATGCGCTGTGACCCATCAGCTGGGGTCCTAGCGCGAGAGCAAGCATGAACAGCCAGGCCGAGGGCGAAAATCCCCATAAGGGTTCGCGCGCGATCAGCGCGAGCACTGCCAGCGCGATCGCCGCAACGCTGTAGACGAGCCAGATATACGCAAGTAGCGACAGTCGGCGCCGCAGCGCCCGGCCGATCAGCAGATAGCCCGACACAGTGAACGAACCCAGCAGCGCCAGTGTATTGCCCAGGCGCGGATTCGCTTGGGCGAGGTCGGCTCCGCCTTCCGCGATAAAGATCAGAATGCTGCCGCAAAGTGCGAAACCGATGGCGGCGGCCAGCTCCAGGCGCATACGCTCGTGAAACAAGACCATGGAAACGGCTGCAATCCAGATCGGATTGGTGGTCACCAGCGCCGTGCTGTTGGCTACCGAGGTATAGGCAAGCGAACTGATCCAGGTTGCGAAATGGGCCGCGAGCAGGAGGCCGGCGCCTATTGCAAGCAGCAGGTCGCGCTTGGTCAGCGCGCGCAGTTCCCCCGAGCGCGACGCCAGGGCGAACGGTGTGAGCAGAATCGATGCCAGCAGCAGTCGAACGGCGGCTATCGACAGTGAAGACACCCCGTCGGCCTGCGCGTAGCGGGTAAGAATCGAACTCGACGAAATGACCATGATGCCCAGGCCCAGGGCAACATATGCCCAGCGCCTGCTGAAGTTCCAATCCAAGGCCATCGCTGTCCCGGGGTCTAGGAGCGCGTGCGGCCGTAAGCCGCGCGCTGATATGAGCGCGAATTGACGCTGTTCCGCTCTGCCAGGGTTCGGAACCGATCTCCGAATACGTCTGGTTCGAGCGCCTGGTCTAGATTTATCATATTGATTATTCTTAATTTATTCGTAAAAGGTGCGGCCAAAGCAAATCCGGGCAGCCGGTCCTGGTTGCAGCGATATGCAGGGAACCGGTGGCGGGCCGTACCCGAACCACATCCGGTCGCGGCTGCGCGCCATTGTGGCGTTTGTGCAAAAAAAGCGCGAGTCATTTGAAACCGCATTCTCCACATGGAGCCTGGATCATTTGCGCAGGAATGCGCCTGGGCTCTCCCCCAAGATATATTGTAATGATATGTAATTTATACAAATATAGCTGGCGGACTGCACGACTAGCCAATTCGGACGGAAGGGTTGACAAAAAAAAACCATGGGGCTAGCATTTGTGAAAGCGCTTTCTCAACGAGAAGAGCAGGAACAGGGCTAGGACTGTATAAGAGCCTGCCTGCCCAGGCGGTCTGTCCAGCCTAAAGGAGGTGTCCGTGCAGGTTCGATTTCCAGCGATCCGCGCCAAGCCAGCTATGCCGGATTTACGCTTTCCTAGCTACACGCGCCCTCGGCGGCGGTTCTAGCGGCGGCTGGACCATAGTGCGTCTGTCCATGCAGACCCGGCCAAGTTTCAAGCCAGGTGCGAACAGGTGGCGATCCGTGGAGGCGGGCGGATGAGCTGGCGTAATGCCCTGCGCAACTCATTCGGGGAGCAGCAGCGTTTCATGCTGCTGTTGATCGCCCCGGCGGTAACGCTGTTGGTACTGTTTCAGGCGGTGCCGATTTTCATCGGCGGTAGCGCGAGTTTTCGGGACTGGATGTTGACCAACCCGAAGAAGACCTGGGTAGGCTTAGCGCAATACATAAGCGTGCTGACTGATCCGGCGTTCCTGGAAATCGTGCTGCCCAACACGTTCCTGTTTATGTTCGCGAGTGTCACCATTTCCCTGGCCTTCGGCATGGCGCTGGCATTGGCACTGAATCGCCCGTTTCGCGCGCAAAAAGTGGTTCAGACGATATTGTTGCTGCCGCTGATGGTGGCGCCGGTGATAGCCGCCATCATGATGCGCTGGATGTTCAACGACCAATTCGGGATCGTGAACGTCGTGCTGGAAACCCTGGGCGGCGAACCCCGGGCGTGGCTGGTCGATCGCTGGTCGGCATTCGCGATCATCGTACTCACAGATTGCTGGCTCTGGATACCGTGGTTTGCGCTGCTGCTGCTGGCGGGATTGCAGAGCCTGCCGAAATCGCCCTTTGAGGCCGCGGCGATCGACGGCACCACGCCCTGGCGCGTATTTCGTCACCTTACAGTCCCCATGCTGCGTCCGGTGATCATCGTCTGCATTGTCATCCGCTCGATCGATGCATTCCGAACCTTCGACATCGTCTGGGCACTGACCGGCGGCGGACCCGCGCGCCAGACCGAACTGTTCAGCATCTACGCCTACGAGACAGCCTTTGTATTTCTCGATTTTGGCAAGGGATCGGCGGCGGCAATCACCGGCGGCCTGATCATATTGGTGGTTGGGCTGCTGCTCTACCGCATTCTCGACCACGTGAGGAAAGTGTCCCTGTGAGCGCGCCGCAACGCGGATTTTGGGATTCCCTGGCTCCCGGTGCGCGGCGCGCCTTTTTCGGTCTGGTGCTCGCCGCCGTGTGCTTCCTGTTTGCCTTTCCTGTTCTTTGGCTGATGCTTACCTCGCTGCGCCCGGAATCGGGTGTCTACTATGTTCACAAAGGGCTCGAATTCACCCTGGACAGCTACAAGCAGATATTCAGCGATGAACGACTGGTGAACGCGTTCATCAACAGCGGCGCGATCGCCACCCTGGCTACTTTCTTTTCGCTGCTGGTCACGGTGTCCAGCGGCTACATGCTGTCTCGCTTTCGCGGGCGTATTGCCTCGACCTGGTTCGGCGTCATCTACGCGATGCGCTGCGTGCCCTACATCACCTGGGTGCTGCCGCTCTATTTCGTTGTGCAAAGCTACGGTGTCTATGACACGTATATCGGTCTGCTGTTGCCGCACATCGCCGTGCACATTTGCTTCTTTTCCTGGCTGATGAAGGGCTTCTTCGACGGTATCGATCCTTCGATGGAGCATGCGGCGCTGATCGACGGTTGCACCCGCTGGGGCGCGTTCTATCGCGTCGCGCTGCCTTCGGCGATCCCGGCCATTTCGGCGCTGACGGTGTTGTGCTGGCTGTTCACCTGGAACGAATTCCTGTTCGCACAGATACTCACCGGCCGCAATACGCCGGTAATTACCGTAGTGATGTCGCAGTTCGTGTCAGAGATGGGCCTGCAATGGAACCTCATGAGCGCCACGGCCATACTCGCTCTGGTGCCGGCGTTCGTGTTGACGCTGTTCGGGCAGAAATACGTAATACAAGGACTCAAGATTTAGGCGCAGCCCTATGGGTGTGGAGGCACGCCTGGCAAGTGCTGTTTCTAAAGGCAGTAAAGACGGTGGCAATTTCACGCAACGCTTAGGAGGAAGACATGATCAATGCAAGACATCGGGTGGCAGCCAGCATCGCTGGACTCGCCCTGCTCGTCGGCGGTACGGGCGGCGCGATCGCGCAGCAGAAGGAATTGCGTATCGCGTATCAGCCGAATCCCATCCAGGATACTTCCATCGAAATGATGGAGAAGTGGGGCGCGAAGAACAACATAAAGATCGTCAAGGTGCCGAACTCCTACGGTGTATACGTTGAAAAGATGACGGCATCGTTGACCTCGGGATCTGATCAATACGACGTTATTTGGCACAACGACGACTGGGGGCAGCTGTGGGCGCACCTGGTGGAACCGATGGACGACGTTGCCGGGCTGAAGTATGCGGATCCCTGGAGCAATGACCCCGTCATCTTCAACAACAAGGACGGCAAGATCACGGTGGTTCCGATGGGCCAGACCATAGGCGCGTTGTTCTATCGCACCGACCTGATCAAGCCGGCGCAGCTGCCCAAGACCTGGGCCGAACTCGTGGCGCTGAGCAAGAAACTGCAGGCCGAGAAGAAGGTCAAGTACGGTTATGTCGGCGCCATGGCCATGAACACAACCTGGTTTTCTTTCTTCTGGTCCATGTGGAACAATAACTGCGACGTACTGCTGCCGCTATTCGAGCGCAGCAACGCAGTCCTTGCCAAGAACGACTGGAAGGCAGGACTGGATCAGCCGTGTATGCGCCAGGTGGCCGAGTTCTGGTGGGACGCGTTGCACAAGGACAAGATCGTGCCGCCGGGTATGCCGAGCTATGGCCGCAACGAGGCGAACGCGGTGTTTACCGCGGGCGATGCCGCAATCACCGTGGCGGACACGACGTACTGGGGCGAATTCAACAACCCTGCCAAGTCCAAGGCGGCGGGCAAGGTTGCCATCGCCGGGTTCCCCTCCGGGCCGATGAGCACGAAGCCCTCCGTTGTCTGGAACGAGATCTGGGGATGGGCGATTCCGAAGTCGATTCCCGCCGAACGCAAGGCGCTGGCCAAGAAGATGCTCTCGGCCATGATGGAAGACAAGGAAGGGCAGATCGCGCTGTGGAAGAAGACCGGCGTCCCGCCGCCGAATAAGGATCTGTGGGCGGAGATCGCCAAGACGGACCCCAATATGCGGGAAATGCAGAAGTACTACCTGGACAATCCGAACAAGGTCCATTCCGCTTTTTACTTTGAAAAATGGCCCGCGGTGCACAAGGCCTATTCCGATGCGCTGGTCAAGGCGGTTACCGGCAAGCGCGAGGACATCCCCAAGGCGCTGGCCGAAGGCGCGGTGAACGTGCATAACGCGGCAAAGTAGCAATTCTGATTGCATCGTACCCGCCGGATTTCCCGGCGGGTACGCAGCCGACGAGAGTGTTCGAGATGAGTGAAATAGTATTGACCAAGCTGAACAAGCATTACGGCGGCATGCATCATGCGGTCAGAAATATAGATTTGACGATAGGTGACAAGGAGTTCATTACCCTGGTGGGCCCATCGGGCTGCGGCAAGTCGACGACATTGCGCATGATTGCCGGCCTGGAGGAGATCACCAGCGGCGAAATACGCATCGGCGGCACGCTCGTCAACCACCTGCCCCCTAGGGATCGCGATGTGGCGATGGTGTTTCAGAATTACGCGCTTTATCAGCACATGTCCGTCTTCGACAATCTGGCGTTCGGCCTGCGCAACAAGAAGGTCCCGGAAGCAGAAATAAAGAAGGCGATCCGCAACGCAGCGGACATACTCGGACTGGGCGAACTGATGCAGCGCAAGCCACGCCAGCTCTCGGGCGGGCAGCAGCAGCGCGTCGCGCTGGGACGATGCATCGTGCGCAACCCCAAGGTATTCCTGTTCGATGAGCCGCTGTCGAACCTGGATGCGAAGCTGCGCATTCAGATGCGCGTCGAGATCAAGCGCCTGCGGGCGCGGGTTCCCACCACTTCGGTGTTCGTTACACACGATCAGGTCGAGGCAATGACGCTGGGCGACCGCGTGGTGGTCATGAAGGACGGCTACATCCAGCAGTGCGGCACGCCGCTGCAGGTGTACGGCGAACCGGCGAACAAGTTCGTCGCCGGCTTTATCGGTTCGCCGTCGATGAATTTTTTCGAAGTCGGGATTCACGCGCAGGACGGAGAGCTGATTGCGCAAACCCCGTTTCTGCGGGCCCGCGTCAGCGAGCGGTACAAGGCCGCGCTTGCTGCATGGAATGGTCGCACCGTCATTCTCGGTGTCCGTCCCGAGCATTTGCGGGTCAATGCAAGCGATGTCGATCCAATCGGCAAGGTCGAGATCGAGGTGATCGAACAGCTCGGCTCGGAAATCCTTCTTGAGACACGCGCGGGCGACTTGAGTATGACGGTCGCGCGCGTCAATCCGCAATTGCCCGTGGCCGCAGGTGACGTGATTCAGCTGTCGGTACCCAGCGACCAACTGCATTTCTTTGACCCGGAAACCGAGAGCGCAATACGATGACACCATTTACTGAACCGACAAAGCTGCGGGTCTTGATTACCGGGGCCGCGGGCATCATCGGCATGTGCCTGCGCAACCATTGGCGCGGCCGCTATGGGCTCCTGCGCCTGGCCGATATCGCCGAACAGCGACCCGCGGACGCAGGCGAAGAGGTCCGCACCTTCGATATCCGCGATATCGATACGGTGGAACCGTGCATGCAGGGCATCGATTGCGTGGTTCACCTGGCCGGAGTTCCGGTGGAGGACTCCTGGGAGAAGGTGCTGCCGCTGAATATCGAGGGTTGCTACAACGTTTTCGAGGCGGCGCGCCGTCAGGGCGTGCGCCGAGTCGTATTCGCCAGCTCGAACCATGCAGTCGGATATCATCGGCGCGAGAAATTCATCGACAATGCCGTGCAGCCGCGGCCCGATTCCCGTTACGGCGTCTCGAAGGTGTTTGGCGAGGCGCTCGGACGCATGTACGCGGACAAGTATGGCTTGTCAGTGGCGTGCCTGCGCATCGGCACATTTCGCCTGCCGGACCGCCCGGTCGAGTCGCGCCAGTTGCTGACCTGGATCAGTCATCGCGACATGGCGCAGCTGGCGCGCCGCTGCGTGGAGCACGAGTCCTATCATTTTGTAGTGGCGTACGGCGTTTCCAACAATTTGCGCAGCCGCTGGGACAACTCCAGTGTGAAGTTCCTGGGCTACCAGCCGGAAGATGATTCCGAGGCCTACGCGGCTGAAATCCTGGCGCAGGGCGTGGCGGAGAATCCCGTAGCGGCGCAGTTTCACGGGGGGTTCTTTTGTCCCATGGAATTCGTCGGTACGACGGATCGCATTAGCTGACGGAATTTTCAGTCAGTGTATCGGGAGAGACGGGAGACTAGACATGGCGAAGCGCGCCCACATGGACCTGTATTCGGTCGGGGACCACGGCGAGATTGCGAAAACGGTGAGCGAACACGACATCTACGGCTTCGCCGGCATCGTCGGGGACTTCTACGCCGTGCACTTGAACGAGGAATTCGCCAAGACCACGCGGTTCGGCAAGCGCATCGCCCAGGGCGCGCTGTCGGTGGGATTCCTGTCCGCGGTGATGGGGCACATGGCGGCGCGCGCGCCCAATCCGGGTGCGGTGTCGCACCGTTACGACATTACATTTCGGGCACCGGTCTACGCCGGCGACACCGTGACCGCGTGCCTCGATCTCGTCGAGAAGGATGAGGTCAACAATACCTGTATTTTCAAGGCGGAGGTTACCAATCAGGAAGGCGTCGTCGTTTCCGACGGTCGCACCTACCTGAAGGTTCTCTAGGGACCGGAGAAATTTGACCATGCTGTCGAACATGAACGAGGAGCAGGAAACGATCCGCGCGGCGGTGCGCCGCTTTGCCGAAGCGGAAATCGCGCCCATATCCGAGAAGCTCTGGGAAGAACAGCTGTTTCCATACGAAATCTGGAAGAAGGTGTGCGCGCTGGGATTCACCGGACTGCCTTATCCCGAGGAATACGGCGGCGGGGGCGGCAGCTGGATTTCTTTCGCCATCGTGTTGGAGGAACTCGCGCGCATCGACTGTGCCGTCGCCAACTCGATCATGGCCAATTCCACCGTAGCCAGCCTGATCACCAACTTCGGCACGAGCGCACAGAAGGAGCAGCATCTGCGCCCCATCCTGGATGGCCGCAAGATCGGCTGCATCGGTCTGACCGAGCCCAATGCCGGATCAGACGCGGCCGGCGTGCAGACCCGCGCGGTGGAAACGCAAGACGGCTGGTTGGTCAACGGTTCGAAAATCTTCATCAGCAACTCGGGCAACGACGTAACCGGGCCGGTGGTGATCGCCGCCGTCACCGGCAGGAAGCCGGACGGCCGCAATGAGATCTCCAACCTGATCATGCCGCATGGCACGCCCGGTTTTACCTATGGCGGCAAGCTCAAGAAGATCGGCTGGCGGGCGTCCAGCACCCACGGTCTGTTCTTCGAGGATTGCCTGCTGCCGCGTGAAAATCTGCTGGGCGAGCGCGGCGCGGGGCTGCGCCAGACGCTGGCGACGATCAATACCGGCCGCATCCTGATCGGCTCCATGGCTCTGGGCATCCTGCAGGGTTCGCTTGACCGCTCCGTCGCGTACATGAAGGAGCGCAACGCTTTCGGCAAGCCGATTGCGAGTTTTCAGGCACTGCAGTTCAAGATCGCCGACATGGCCACGCACGCCCATGCGGCGCGGCTGATGCTATACCATGCGGCGGAATTGAAGGAGCGGGGTATGCCCTTTGATCAAGAGGCCTCGATGGCCAAGCTGTTCGCGACCGAAAAGGCCATGGAAGCAGCGCACCAGGCGATACAGATCCACGGTGGCTACGGCATCATGAGCGAATACGCGGTGTCGCGCGCATTTGGCGACGCCAAGGTGCTGGAAATCGTCGAAGGGACTTCCGAGATCCAGCGCATGATCATATCGCGCCAGCTGCTTGCCTGAACCGTTCGCCGGCGAGTCCGCACGCATGTTCAAGAACGTCAAGGTATTGAGCTTCACCCACTTTCTGCAGGGTCCTTCGGCCGTGCAGATGCTGTCGGACCTGGGTGCGGACGTGGTCAAGATAGAGCCGCCCAAGGGCGCGTTCGAGCGCCACTGGGCCGGTGGCGACGCCTTCATAGACGGTGTCAGCGTCTTCTACCTGCTGGGCAACCGCAATCAGCGCAGCCTGGCCATCGACTTGCGCTCCGAGGAAGGCAAGCGCATCGTGCTTCGTCTCGCAAAGGAGGCGGACGTGCTGGTGGAGAACTACCGCCCGGGCGTGATGAAGCGCCTGGGCTTCGGCTACGAGGCGTTGAAGGAGTTGAATCCGCGGCTGATCTACTGCTCCTGCACCGGCTACGGCGCCGACGGCCCCTATCTCGAGCGTCCAGGCCAGGACATGCTGCTTCAATGCATCAGTGGCATGGCGGCTCTGAGCGGCGACGGTCCGCCGACGCCGGTGGGCGCATCCATCGTCGATCAACACTCGGCGGCGTTGGCGGCGTTCGGCATCGCCGCGGCCCTCTACCGACGCGAGCATACCGGGCAGGGCGGCCAAATCGAGAGCAATCTGCTCAACGCCGCACTGGACTTGCAGATCGAACCGCTCAGCTACTACCTCAACGGCGGCAGGATGTGGGCGCGCGCGAAGCCCGCAATGGGTAGCCGATACCATCCCGCACCTTACGGCGTGTATCGCACGAGTGACGGCTGGATAGCGATTTCGCTGACGACGGTAACCAAACTTCGACTGGCCCTGGATGCGCGCGGGCTGGAAAGCTATGACGATCGCGACCAGGTGGTGCGCCGCGAGGAAGTCAACGCGATCATCGCACAGGCGCTGCAGCGGCGCAGCAGCGCCGAGTGGGCGCCTATCCTCGACGCGCACGACATCTGGCACGCGCCGGTCAACGAATACGCGGAGGTGGCGAGCGATCCCCAGGTGGCCTGGAACAAGATGATCATGCAGGTGGAGCATCCGCAACTCGGCCCATTGCGCCTCCTCGCGCATCCAGTACGCTACGACGGCGCAGTCCCGCGACTGCGCAGCCTGCCTCCGGCTATCGGCGAGCATACGCGCGCAGTGCTGCAGGAATGCGGCTTCGACGGTGCAGATATCGAGCGTCTGATTGCTGCCGGCGTGGTCGTCGCCGCGGCGCAGCCGGAGAAATAGGGCCGTGCGGCGAATCGAGGACCTTCCGCCGGGTACCCGCGAGCTGACCGTGCGCACCATCGGCGCCGCGGACGTCGACGAATTCGGGCGCATTTCCGGCGATCTCAACCCCTTGCACATGGATGACGCCTTCGCCGCTACCACGCCCTTCGGCAGACGGGTTGCGCACGGCCTGCTCACCGGCGCGATCGTCTCCACCACGCACACCAAGCTGACCGGCCCGGGCTATGTATACATCGGCCAGGAACTGAACTTCCGTGGCCCGGTGTTCGTCGGTGACACGCTCACCGCGACCGTCACCGTGGTCGAGGTCAAGGCCGCGAAACGGATACTGGTGCTCGAATCGGTGGTTACCAAGCAGGACGGAACCCGGGTTCTAGACGGCCGTTCGGCGCTCAAGGAGATGGGCCACGCCGCAATGCCATCGAAAACCGCCGCATGAATGCAGCGGGGTCAAACGCACGTCGAGTCGCTGGACCGGAGCAGCCGGACCCATATGCGCAGAGGCCGGAGGCCGGGTTGCGGCAAGCATGCGGCGGTGGACTGGAAATCATGTGCACTGGCAATCCATCTTTACCAGGGAGACTAGGCTTATGTCGAACAAACCACTGAGCAGGAAGGAACTCGAGCATTTGCGCACTTTCGACACGCCGACCATCTGCAATGCGCTGGAAGTGTTCGATCCCAGGTTCAGGAGCCAGGGCTACACGCTGGATCCGCTGGTGTGCGCGTTTCCAAAATTGCCGCCCATGGTCGGCTACGCCAAGACCGCGACCATGCGGGCAATGCGACCCGCCAGGCGCGACAAGAAGGCCGAGGACAGGATCAGCGCGGCGTACATCGACTATGTGGGGGCCGGCTCCGGTCCCAAGATAGCGGTGGTCCAGGACCTGGACGGCAATCAGCGCGGCCGTGGCGCGCTGTGGGGCGAGGTCAATACCACCATGCACCAGGCGCTGGGCTGCGTCGGCGTCCTCACCAATGGCAGCGTGCGCGATCTGCGCATGATCGCCCCGGAGTTTCAACTGCTCGCCGGATCAGTCGGCCCCTCGCACGCCCATGATCATCTCGTCGGCTTCGGCGGCGAAGTAAATGTCGCGGGCATGATCGTGGCGGACGGCGATCTGGTTCATGCCGACGAGCACGGCGCCGTCGTCATCCCACACGAACTCGCGCGCAAGTTGCCCGACGCCGTCGCCCTGGTCACGCGGCGCGAGGCGGTGATCCTGAAGGCCTGCCGCGAGCCGGGCTTCACCGTAGACAAGCTGAAAAAAGCGATCGCGAAGAGCGAGCAGGTGCACTGAGAACCTTCCGGCGCAAAGACAATCCGTGCCCCGCCGCAGTCGGGGTCCAACAATCAAACGAGGAGCGGGCGATTGAAAGCTAACTGGAGTGGTGTATTTCCGGCGGTTACGACGCAGTTTCGCGAGGATTTCTCGCTGGACATCGACGCCACCGCGCGCGTCATGGAGGGCCTGATTCGGGACGGGGTGTCGGGACTGGTCATCTGCGGTACGGTGGGCGAGAACTGCTCGCTCGAAAAAGGCGAGAAGATCGCCGTGATGGAGGCGGCCAAAGCAGTGGCGCGTGGCCGCGTCCCCGTCGTGAGCGGCATTGCCGAATTCACTTCGGCTTTTGCAATCGACATGGCGAAGCAGGCGGCGCGCATCGGTCTGGACGGCGTGATGCTAATGCCGGCGCTGGTCTATTCATCCAAGCCGCAGGAAACGGCGGCGCATTTTCGCAGCGTCGCCAGGGCGACCGACTTGCCGGTGATGGTGTACAACAATCCCCCGATCTACAAGAACGACGTCACGCCGCAGATCCTGGCCTCGCTCTCGGACTGCGAGACCATCGTTTATTTCAAGGAATCCTCCGGCGACACCCGGCGCTTCACCGACCTGCGCAACATGGTGGGTGACCGATTCGTGCTGTTCGCAGGACTTGATGACGTCGTGGTCGAGAGCATCATGGTCGGCGCCGTCGGCTGGGTATCGGGGCTGTCGAACGCATTTCCGCGCGAAGGCGAGACCCTGTTCCGGCTCGCCCGGGCAGGCCGCTACGCCGAAGCCATGAGCCTGTATCGCTGGTTCATGCCCTTGCTGCACCTGGATGCGCGACCCGACCTGGTACAGTGCATCAAACTGTGCGAGCACATCATGGGCCGCGGCACCCACCGCACCCGCCCGCCGAGGCTCGCGCTCGACACCAGGGAAACCGCCGAAATCGAAGCGATGATGAAGCAGGCGCTGGCAACGCGTCCCGAACTGCCCGAGGTCGGCCTGGCGCGGGCTGCATGAGCGCAATGGCACGGGTCGAGCCAGCTGCGCGGTACGCCTGTAAGGCCCGCAACCGCGCGAGGCGGCTGCTCTAATCAATTCCCACAAAGGATTTCAACCATGCAATGGATCGGCGTATTTCCCGCAGTGACCACCCAAATGAAGCGCGATGGCGCGCTCGACCTCGAAGCGACCCAGAGAGGGATCGAACGTTTGATCGACGGCGGCGTGCGCGGCCTGGTGATGATGGGCATGGTGGGCGAAAGCAGCGCCCTGCGGCCGGAAGAGAAGCTCGACGTGCTGCGCGCCGCGAAGGAGTCGGCGCGCGGCCGCGTGCCGATTCTTTCCGGCGTGGCCGAGTTCACCACCGCCCAGGGCGCGGAATACGCAAAGAAATGCGAGCAGCTCAGGATCGACGGCCTGATGCTGTTCCCCGCGATCGGCTATAAATGCGATGCGGGCGAAACGGAAGCGCATTGCCGCGCCGTGGCGCAGGCGAGCGGACTGCCGATCCTGATCTACAACAACCCGGTAGGTTACGGCGTGGATGTCACGCCGGAGATACTGCAGCGCCTGACCGACTGTTCGACTCTGGTCGCTATCAAGGAAGAATCCTACGACGTGCGCAGGGTGACCGATATCTACAATCTGGTCGGCCACCGCTACGAAGTGGTTTGCGGCGTCGACGACCTGGTCCTGGAGAGCGCGATCCTTGGCGTGACCTCCTGGGTGTCGGGCATGGCCAACGTATACCCGAAGGAGTCGGCTCAACTGCTTGAGTTTGCGGCGGCTGGCAAGTGGGATGAGGCGCGCACGCTGTACCGCATCCTGACGCCGATTTTCCATCTGGACACCAAGCCGAAGCTGGTGCAATACATCAAGCTCGCGGCGCAGCTGAAAGGGTATGGCAGCGAGTGGGTCCGGGCGCCGCGGCTGCCACTGAGCGGGGCAGAACGCGAGATGGTTGAGCGCGTGGTCGCGCGCACCGAAATTGCCCTGGCCGGGCGGGCCGCCTGAGCGCTTGCGGGAGACGAAAATGCCCAAGGACACGACAGGCCGGACTGAAATCGCCGCCGCGCAGCGCGAGCTGTTTGCGAAAACGCTGGACCGGATGGCGCAAAAGGTCGCCGAAGACGAACCGACGCTGGGCGTCGAATTCCCGCACGTGACGGCTGCCGACGGCTCCTGGATCCGCATGCCCGCGTCTCTGTCTGCAGGCTACACGGGGTCGGCCTGGAGCCACGGAAACTGGCTCTGCGGCTTCTGGGTCGGCCTGCTGCTCGCGTCCTATTGCACCACCGGCGACAGGAAATACCTGATGTGGGCCCGCGAAAGGATGCGGCTGGTGGCGCAGCGCGCGGAGGACCCCAATACGCACGACATCGGTTTCATCTTCGACAGCAGCGCGATTCCCGGTTTCCACATCACCGGCGACCGCTGGTACGGCGACATTGCGCTGGTGGCGGCCGGCAAGCTGCGCGCGCGCCTGGTGAACACGCGCCGCGGCGCCTATCTGGCGTCATGGGGTCCGCTCGACGACCCGCGCGGGCGCTGCAGCTCCGCCATCGACACCATGGCAAATCTTTCCTTGCTTTATTGGGCCGCCGACTACAGCGGGGACGGCAGCTATCGACTGGCGGCTGAGGCTCACGCCGACATGAGCGCCGGGGCGTTCATTCGCGCCGATGATTCCACCTACCATGCCGTCGAATACGATGTCATCAGCGGCGAGCGCAAGCGCGGATACACCTTTCAGGGCGCGGCGGACGAATCCGCCTGGAGCCGCGGTCAGGGCTGGGCAATCTACGGCTACGTGAATTCGGCCCGCGAAACCGGCAAGCGCAGCTATCTCGCGCTGGCCGAGCGTCTGGCGGCCTATTACGTCAAGCGGCTGCAAGGGCGCCAGGTGCCGCCCTGGGATTTCGATGCGCAAGGCGCCGACGCCGCGATCAAGGACACCGCCGCCGCCGCAGTGGTTTCGTCGGCCCTGCTCGAACTCGGCCGCGTGCATCCGGATCCCGCAGCCGCGGCGAAGTGGAACGGTCACGGGCTCGCCATGCTGGAAGCGCTGTGCCGCGACGAATTCGCGCACGAGGCGTCCCACCGCGGACTGCTGAAGCATTCCTGCTATTCGAAACCGCACAACGAAGGGGTAGAAAGCGCCACTATGTTCGGCGATTTCTTCTTTGTCGAAGCCCTGTGCCGGGTGGTCATGCCCGGAAAATTCCGGCCTCTGGCAACCAGTCCGATGCCGATCATCTAACCGGTATGTATTGAAGCGCGACCGAGGGCGCGAATGGACTAGCGCTTTCCTTCCAACCGTTTCAGTATGCCGTCCAACGCCGAGCCGACCGCGCCGAACCAGTTTCCTCCGGTGAGTTCCGTCACCGCCTGTTCATTGAGTCCTCCCGGCGTCTGCGCATGTTGCGCGAGCGCGATAGGCGACGCAGCACCGGGCCGGTCGGCAATGGCACCGAGCGCGTGGAAGCTCGCCGCGGCGAAGGCGGTCGCCGTGTCTGCGCGCACGCCGTTGGCCGTCGCCCATTGCGCCGAACTCGCGAGGAAGCCGTAGTACGGCGCGATCAGCGCCGTCACGCTCCACAGTGCGAGGAATTCGCGCCGGTCCCGCGCCGTAATCTGTGTGCCCAGGCCCTCTAGCAGCGCGGCAACTTCTTCGTCCCGGGGCAGTAGCAGGATCGGGCCGATGCGCGATTCTACAGACGGCATGACGAAGATGCGCGCCGCGAGGCGCCCGGGCGCGATCGCCGCTTCCATCCATGCGTCGTCTACCGGCGCAATCAGGCTCAACACGCGCTGTCCGGGACTGAATTCAAGCGTCGGGATCACTGCACGCGCGACCTGCGGGCGCAGCGCGAGAACGACCCAGTCGCTTTCATTTACGGCCCCTTGATTGTCGTTTGCAACCGTCACCTGTTTGAAGCGCCGGGCCAGGTCTGCCGCCGTATCGGCGTTGCGCGGCCCGACGCATATGCGCTTGGGTGAGCCGGACAAGCTGCAAAGTCCGGCCACAAGCGCCGCCGCGATGCGACCAGTGCCGACGAAACCGATGGTGGTCATACGCTGTCCGATTCAAATGAACGTTTAAAGAGAGCGACTGCCAGGTTCGCATTTATCACGGGCAAGCGAACAAGCGGCGCCCGCGGCAGCGCTCATCTGACGCAGGCCGGCGTCCAGCGCCACGCGTTCATCGAACACGAAACACTCGCCGCGAAAATGCGCACCGCCGCATTGCTCGAAGTAGTTGAGTATGCCACCGTCCAGCTGGTAGACCTCGCGAAAGCCCTGCTTGATTAGCCAGGGTGCGGCTTTTTCGCAGCGTATGCCGCCGGTGCAGAAGGTGACCACGGGCCGGTCCTTCAGTTCCTGCGCCAGCGCCGGGGTCGCGCGCGGAAATTCGCTGAAGGACTTGAGCCCTAGCGTGAGCGCATGCTCGAACGATCCCAGTTCGACTTCGAACTGGTTGCGCGTATCGAGCAGCGCAATCTCGCGCCCCTCGTCCAGCCAGCGCTTGAGTTCCTGCGGCGCGAGCCGCGGCGCGCTCAGCTCGCAAGGATTGATTTCGGGGCGCCGCATGGAGACGATTTCGCGCTTGACCTTGACCAGCAGGCGCCGGAACGGCTGCGCCGCCGACCAGCTGCGCTTGGCTTCGATGGGGGCGAAACGCGCGTCCGCGCGCAGCACGGCGAGAAAATCCTCGACGTTCGCGGCGGCGCCGGCGAGGACGAGATTGATGCCTTCGCCGGCGATGAGGATGGTGCCTTTGAGCCCCAGTTCCTCGCCGCGCGCCTTGAATGCGGCGCGCAATTCGGCCAGTTCACTGAGGGCGACGAAGCGGTAGGCGGCGATATTGAGGATATTCATGGCAGATTGGCGCCGGCGCCATGGCGTAGCGGGAGCGCAATTGTACAAGAGCGCGGGCACTACGGCCGCCGCAGGCCGTTGATTTGGCTGGAACGTCCTGCGCGACACTGAGCGGGTGGTAAAATTTCGGCGTACGCAGCTCGCGCAAGCCATGACTCCCGCCTTCGTCCATTTACGTCTGCACAGCGAATATACCGTCACTGACGGTATCGTGCGCATCGACGAGGCGGTGGAGCGCGCGGCTGCGGACGGCATGCCGGCGCTCGCCATCACCGATCTGGCCAATCTCTTCGGCATGGTGAAGTTCTACAAGGCGGCGCGCGCGCAAGGGCTGAAGCCGGTCATCGGCTGCGATGTCTGGATCAGCAATGATACCGAGCGCGACAAGCCCTCGCGCCTGCTGCTCTTGTGCCGCAACCGCAATGGATTCCTGCAGCTCTCGCGGCTGCTAACGCGTGCCTGGCTGGAGAACCAGGTGCGCGGCCGGGCCGAGATCAGAAGGGTCTGGCTCATCGACGAGGGTAGCGATGGACTGCTTGCGCTCTCCGGCGCGCAGGCGGGCGACATCGGCGGCGCGCTGGCGCAGGACAATGCGGCGCAGGCCGAGCACCTGGCCCGGGACTGGGCGCAGCTGTTCCCGCGACGCTTCTATATCGAGCTGCAGCGCTCGGGCGCGGCATCCACCGAGCACTATATCCAGCGCGCACTCGCGCTCGCCGGCCGGCTCGAATTGCCCGTGGTCGCGACCCACCCGGTGCAGTTTCTCCGACCCGAGGAATTCCTCGCCCACGAAGCGCGCGTGTGCATCGCCGAGGGCTATGTGCTCGCCGACCAGCGCCGGCCGCGCGTATTCACGTCCGAGAGCTACTTCAAGACGCAGGCGCAGATGGCGGAGCTGTTCGCCGATATTCCCGAAGCGCTCGCCAACAGCGTGGAAATCGCGCGCCGCTGCAACCTCGTGCTGGAACTGGGCAAGAGCAAGCTGCCGCCGTTTCCCACGCCGGCAGGGGTGAGCCTGGAAGATTTCCTCGCGCAGCAGGCAGCGCAGGGGCTCGCATTGCGCCTGGAGAGGCTGTTTCCCGACCTGCAGGAGCGCGGGCGGCGCGAGCCGCAATATCGCGAGCGCCTCGCGTTCGAGATCCAGACCATCACCCAGATGGGCTTCTCCGGCTACTTTCTGATCGTCGCCGACTTCATCAACTGGGCCAAGTCGAACGCAGTGCCGGTGGGACCCGGGCGCGGTTCGGGCGCGGGTTCGCTGGTCGCCTATTCGCTCGGCATCACCGACCTGGATCCGCTGCGCTACGACCTGCTGTTCGAGCGCTTCCTCAATCCGGAGCGGGTTTCCATGCCCGATTTCGACATCGACTTCTGCCAGGACGGGCGCGATCGCGTGATCGAGTACGTGAAGAACAAGTACGGCGCCCAGGCGGTGTCGCAGATCGCCACCTTCGGCACCATGGCGGCGAAGGCGGTGGTGCGCGATGTCGGGCGGGTGATGGAATGGAGCTACGGGCGCACCGACGAGCTGGCCAAGATGATCCCGTTCATGCCGGGCAAGCTGGTCACATTGGCGATGGCGCGCGAGATGGAACCGCGCCTGGCGGAGCGCGAACAAAGCGACGAGGAGACGCGCGAGCTGCTCGCTCTGGCCGGGCAGCTCGAAGGCCTGACGCGCAATGTCGGCATGCACGCGGGCGGCGTGCTGATCGCGCCGGGCAAGCTCACCGACTTCTGCCCACTGTACACGGCGCAGGGCGCGCAGAACGTGGTGTCGCAGTTCGACATGAAGGATGTCGAAGCCGTCGGTCTGGTGAAGTTCGACTTTCTCGGCCTGACCACGCTCACCATCCTCGACTGGTCGATGCGCCATATCCGCGGCCGCGCGTACGGCGAGCCGCAGCCGGATTTTTCTCTCGAGGCGATTCCGCTCGAGGACGCAGCGATCTACAGGATCTTCGCTGGCGCCAACACCACCGCCGTATTCCAGTTTGAATCGCGCGGCATGCGCGACCTGCTCAAGCAGGCGCGGCCAGACCGCTTCGAGGACATCATCGCGCTGGTGGCCTTGTACCGCCCCGGCCCGATGGACCTCATTCCCGATTTCATCGAGCGCAAGCAGGGCAAGCAGCGCGTCGAATATCTGGATGCGCGCCTGCAGCCCATCCTGGGTTCCACCTACGGCATCATGGTGTACCAGGAACAGGTGATGCAGATCGCGCAGGTCATCGGCGGCTACAGCCTCGGCAGTGCAGACCTGCTGCGCCGTGCGATGGGCAAGAAGAACGCCGAGGAGATGGCCGAGCAGCGCGACATATTCGTCGCCGGCGCCGGCAGGAACGGCGTGGACCGGAAAAAAGCGAGCGAACTGTTCGACCTGATGGAGAAGTTCGCCGGCTACGGTTTCAACAAGTCGCACGCCGCGGCTTACGCGCTGGTCGCCTGCCAGACCGCCTACCTGAAGGCGCACTACCCGTCCGAATTCATGGCAGCCAACCTGTCGGCCGTAATGGACGATACCGACAAGGCGCACGGCATCTACACTGATGTCCTCGCAAACGGGCTGAACATGCTGCCGCCCGACGTGAACGAAAGCGCGTACCGGTTCGTGCCGGTGGACGAGCGCAGCATCCGCTATGGTCTGGGCGCGATCAAGGGTACGGGCGAGTCTGCGATCGGCGCGATCGTGCGCGCGCGCGAGGCGGGCGGGCCGTTTCTCGACTTGTTCGATTTTTGCGAGCGCATCGACAAGCGCGTGGTCAACCGGCGCGTGGTCGAGGCGCTGGTGCGCGCCGGGGCGTTCGATTGCATCAGCCCCGAGCGCGCGCGCCTGTTCGCCTCGGTCGGCATCGCGCTCGAGGCCGCGGAGCAGCGCGAGCGCAACGCGCAGCAGGTCAACCTGTTCGGCGACGCCGGCGGCATCGGAGCGGAGCGGCCGGCGCTGATCGACGCCGAGCGCTGGGACGAGGGCCGCGTGCTGAAGGAGGAAAAGGCCAGCCTCGGCTTCTATCTCTCCGGCCATCCTTTCAGCGCCTACCGCGCGGAAGTCCAGCGTTTCGTGCGCACTACGCTGAAGAACCTGCAGCCGGGCGCAATCGGCGACTACCAGCAAAAAAGCCAGCTCGTCGCCGGCGTGGTCGAGTCGGTGCGCATCCAGAGGACGCAGAGCGGGCGCATGGTGATCCTGAATGTGAGCGACGGCAGCGCCGCACAGGAGATCACCGTATACGGCGAGGTGTTCGACCAGTACCGGGAACTGTGCAAGGAGGACAAGCTGCTGGTGATCGAAGCCAAGGTGAAGACCGTGCGGCGCGCCGCCGCAGGCGAGGAGGGCGATGTCAGCTTCATGCGCATCATCGCGGACAGGATTTACGACCTGGCGGCTGCGCGCGGCCAATTCGCCAAAGCCATACGCCTTTCGATCAACGGCGAGGCGAGCAGCGACGGCGCCGCCGCGGCCACGCGCCTGCGCGACCTGCTCGCCCCGTACCGCAAGGGCAGCTGCCCCGTGAGCGTGTGCTACCACAACGGCGCGGCCAGCTGCGAAATGCGGCTGGGCGAGGAATGGCGCGTGCGGCCGGACGACGGGCTGATGCAGTCGCTGCGCGAATGGCTGCGGCCCGAAAACGTGCAGGTGATCTATCCGTGAACCCGCGCGGACAATTCACTCGGTCGGTCGCAGTTCGAACCCGGCGAACTTGCCTTCGGCCTCGTTGACGTCGACGCGCTCCACCTGAGCCGACGGCGGCCCGCGCCGCGCCCAGGCGACCAGGGCGTCCAGAGCCTCGGCTGTCCCCGCTATCATTGCCTCTACGCTGCCGCCGCGGCGGTTGCGCACCCAGCCGGTAACGCCGAGGTATTGCGCCTCTTCCATGAAGCGGTAGCGATAGCCCACTCCCTGGACATGCCCGAAAATATCCAAGTGCCTGACCATGTGCCCTGTGCGGCTGAAGTTCGGCCAAATATAGCGCAAAAAAACCCGGGGTGCGCGCTTGAACGCGCCCAGGGCCGAGTTCGGCGTGTAGCCGGCCGCGCAGCGCTGCCCACTGCTGCTGCCGGATACTGCGGTGCTATTTGTTTTGGCTGATCATGTATTCGACTGCGGCCTTGACGTCGGCCTCGCTCTTGGCCCCGCCTTTGGGCGGCATGGGCTTCTTGCCCTTCATGACCGCAGCCGTCAGCGCAGCTTCACCCTTTGCGATCAGCGGCGCCCATGCGGCCTTGTCGCCCATCTTGGGTTTCATCGCCATATGGCAGGCTTTGCAGGACTTGTCGAATACTGCTTTGCCGTCCGCAGCCGCAACCTGTGCGCTGAACATCAATGCCGCAACAGCACCAGCCAGAATCAATGCCTGTTTCATGTCTTCTTTCCTTTCACGTTGATAATGCAATTCACATCGGTAGGACAAACCCGCGGGCGCCTCCTCACCTCCAGAATGTCTTCGCGCGTCAGCCATGCGCGTGCGCAGCATCGTCCGCCCACGGCGGAAACAGCCGGGTCAACACGTACAGCAGGCCCAGGGGCGCCGTAGTCAGCAGTATCGCCATGAGCGCACCTTCCTTGCCCCAGAACGGCATGTGATAGCTCAGCAGCCCCTTGCCGGTCTTGGAGATTTCCTGCCCGCCGATGACCACGTTCCAGCGCATCATGAAGACGGAAAACAGCACCAGGCAGGCGCACACGGTGACCCCGACTATCAAAGCCTTGCCGGTGGTGCCGCGCCAGATCATGTACGACAGCCATAGTAGCGGCAGGACCATCCCGATCGCGAATTGCAGGAGGAAGTATGGAACCAGGAGCGGGCCGGTCACGTACTGCAGGATCGTGTCGATTCCCTCCCGGCCCTTGTAGACGAGGTTGGCGAACGCCAGCGCCTCCAGCACGATGGCGACCATGATGAAGGCCCAGATGGTGTACGCGAGGCCCTTCACGCACGCCGCGTCGACCGGTATCCTGCGCAGCTTGCACGAGGCGACATAGAGCACCACCAGCAGGGCGACGCCGGAGATGATGGCGGAGAACAGGAATATCACCGGCATGAGGTCGGAAGACCACCACTCGCGCGACTTGAGCGAGCCGTACATGAAGCCGACATAACCGTGCAGGCCGTGAGCGGCCGGGATGCCGATGACGGCGAGCGCAAAGATCCACTTCTTGTCGAAATGCATCGTGTGCGGCGACACGTCGTAGGATCCCAGCGTGAGCAGGCGGTAGAACCTGCCCAGCAGGTCCGTCCTCGTTTGCGCCTGCTCGACGATGAACGGCCGGTTTGCGAACCAGCCTTCCACGATCAGCAGGGCGACGTAGAAGCTCGCGAAAAAGCCGAACATGGCCATCGCCGAGGTCAGGTGCGGCGTGATGGTCGCGTTGAACGCGCGTTCCGGATGGCCCAGGTGCAGCAGCAGCGGCGTGGGCACGAACACCATGAAGCTCAGCGAGGTGAGCAAGGCCAGGTGCGCGACCGGCCTCAGCCGTTCGAAGCCGAACACCTGGTACAGGCTGGATACGGTAAACGCTCCGGCGACCAGGCCGGTGATGTAGGGATAGACGGCGATCAGCACGGACCATTCGAACACGGTCTCGTTCGGATATACCCAGCCCGTGTACGGGGCGAAATGCATGACAGGTTCCACTAGTTCACCTCTTTGTCGATGCCAACATAGAAAACGTTCGGCGCATTCCCGGATTCGGGCCTGAGCACCTGCACGCGGTTATTGCGTATGAACAGGCTGATCGGGCTCTCCTTGTCCTTTTGATCGCCGAAGATGCGGGCGCCGACCGGGCATACTTCGACGCAGGCCGGCTGCAGGCCCTTGGTGATGCGGTGATAGCACCAGGTGCACTTGTCCGACACCCCTCTTTCCTCGTCGAAGTAGCGCGCGCCGTAGGGACAGGCCTGCACGCAGTATCTGCAGCCGATGCAATAGTCGTGGTCGATCAATACCACGCCGTCCTCGGACTTGTAGGTCGCGCCTACCGGACACACCTGCACGCAGGCCGGATGGGTGCAGTGGTTGCACAGCTTGGGCACGAAGAATGCCTTGTACACCTTGGCATCCTTGTAGCGATTGGCAAACCGGAAGGTCTTTTCCGATCCTGATGCCGCGATGTTGACGGGGTCCTGCTGGCTGTCGATGCGCACCTGATCCTCGCCCTCGAGGTGGACATAGCGCTCCACCCAGGTGCGGAACTGGTGCGCGTTGGCGGGGACGTCGTTTTCCCGCTTGCACGCCTCGACGCAGCGCAGGCAGCCGATGCACTTCGTGGCATCTACGCCGAAGCCCCATTGGTGCTTGGTCCAGTCGTAGTCTTTGGTGGGAAATGAACCGCCGTCGGCAGCGGGTGCCGTTTTCGCCGAGACGGCCGGCGTCAGGCCCAGGGTTGCGGCACCTACGGCCGCGCCGGCGCAGCTCGCGGCGCCGGCGAGCTTGACGAGGAACGCACGCCGCGCGGCCAACTCGGGTTTGGAGTCTTTGGTCATGATTTCGCCTTCCCTTATTTGGTGGACGGACAACTCTGCGCGGCGTAGTAGGCAGCGAGATTCGCGATGTCGCTTTCGCTCAGGCCCCTGGAGACGCCCGCCATCATCGGATCCTTGCGCAGTCCCGCCTTGAATGCCTTGAGCACGTTCACCAGATAGCCGGGTTTTTGCGCAGCCAGTATCGGCCAGGCGGGATTGGCGCCGACCCCGGTTTCGCCGTGGCAGGCGGCGCAGTTTTTCGCCAGGGCTTTGCCTGCGGCGACATCGCCGACGGGCTTGCCGCCAGCCGTCGGCTTGCAACTCAGGCCGGCGTAATAACTCGCGAGATTCTGAATGTCGGCATCGCTCAGCGCTTTCGCCAGCGGCGTCATCACCGGGTCCGTCTGATCGCCGGATTGGTATGCCGCGAGTATCCGCGCCAGATAGGCTGCATTCTGCCCGGCAAGACTGGGCCAAGTATCGTTCGGGCTATTCCCGTCGTCGCCGTGACAGCCGGCGCAGGCGGCTGCGCTCTGCTCGCCTGCGGCGGCGTCGCCGCTCACCTTTGCCGCGGCCGCCGAGATCTTGGGCGTATGCGGGTTGTGGCAGATGGCGCACTGCTGGCCGCCCGAGTGCGCGGCGACCTCGATTTGCGGCTGCGTACGAGGCCTTCCCGGCATGGCCTCGTGACACTGGGTGCAAAGTTTCACCGTGTCAGTGGGGATATACAGCCTGCCGCTCTGGGGATGGCCCCGGGCCGGACCATGGCACACTTCGCAGGTAACCGATTTGTGGTTGCCGGCCGACCATTGCGCGCGGCGCTCGGTGTGGCAGCCATAGCAATAGCGCGGAGTCTGGTAGACCGGTTCCTGAGCGGCGATTTGCGCAACCGAGTCGGCGCGATAGTGGCCGTAGCGGTAAAACGAATCGACCGTGAGCAGCGGCGCGGCGATCGCTGCGAGCGCAAGAACGGCAACAATGAGCAGGATCAGTCGAACGATATGCTTGGGCATGCTTGCCTCTCGGATCAATGGTTGAGACCGTCTAGAAAATAGGGTGAGGGCGCGCGTTCCAGGAAGAATCTGTCGCGCTTCAGGTCCTGGTACGTGCCGCCGAAATAGCTGCTGTTCGGGTACGCGTTGCGGGAAATCTCCTCGGCCACGCCGCGCGCGTCCCGGGCGCTGTTGGCGAAAACCACGATGCGGATATTCGGGTCGAGGTAGCGCAGGCGGCGGTCCTGTTTGGCCTTGCCCGCCTCGCCCGCAACGATGCTTTGCGCGGTGGGTATGGTGCCGGCAGCGTACTCGGCGCGCGGTCGCGCATCCACGATGACGGCATTGCGCGCGCGAAAGATTTCGCGAAATCCCTGCAGGCTGGTTTCCGCCGCGTTGCCGAGGATGCGCCAGACCGGCAGGCCGAGCTGATAGCGGCTCACGTTCGAATAGCCCATGCGCGCGAGTTCGCCGGATTTGGCTCTGGCGAGATCGCAGAACGGGCCGTCGGAATACACGACCATGGCGGCTGCATGGTCCGCGTAGTTCTGCGTGAACCGTCCGAGTTGCGTCTCGTCCAGATTGATGCTTCCGGGAATATGCGCGATCGCATACTCGTTTTTCGGCCGCGCATCAAACACGATGGCGCCGCCTCCGGACAGGATCGCATTCATTTCGTCCGTCGATATTTCCGGTGCGGCCAGGTCCTGCGCGTCCAGTACTGCCGCGTGGATGTTCGGTCTGGGACCGGCCGCATACGCCGGCGGCGCGACGCCGGTCGGGCAGGCGAGAATTGCGGCCAGCAGGACAGTGGGAATCGAGGGACTCGGGCAAATGAAACATCGGGTGTACATGGCTCGTTTTCTTGGCGCCTGGATGCAATGATGTGGAATTGGACCTGTCCCCACAACGGACTCATTGCGCGATTTCCGGTCTAGCTTCGCGCCCTTGGTCCGAGACCATGGGCGGTGGCGGCCGCATGCTGCGACTGTTACGCTGTAAGCCTGTCGGGGTCCGCGGCGAGGCCCGGAGCATCTACCCGTGCGTTCCCGGGGCGGACACCGGCAAACTGATTCTTGCTGCGCATACTTGGGATAGACTTGCATCGTCATGAACGCGTTTTCCAGGCTCAGCCTCGTCCACCGGTTTCTGCTTATCGGCTCGCTGATCCTGCTCGGCGGAATGGCGCTGATCGGCACCTGGGTGGGCAGTCAGATCGAAACCGGGGTCATCACCGGCACCGGGATAGTGACCAATATGTACCTGGATGGCGCCATTTCCCCTCATGTGCAGTCGTTGGCTGCGGGGGAGCGCGTGGGCGATGCGGACAGGGTTGCGCTCGATCGCATGCTCTCGGGTACGCACCTGGGCGAGCACATCGTGGCGCTCAAGATCTGGGGGCGCAATGGCCGCATCATTTACGACAGCACCGATCCGTCAGCGGTGGGGACCATCTATGCGATGGAGGCGCCGCTGGCGTCGGCGTTTTCCGGCGAGGTGCGCTCGCGCATCGTGGAACAGGCGGAACTGCAGAACGTTTTCAGGGACGACCGCTGGTCGCGCCTGATCGAGACCTACAGCCCCTTGCGTTCCGAACGCGACCGGTCCGTGCTGGCGGTGGCGGGATTTTTCCATACCGCCGAGGGCCTGGGGCAAAGCGTACGCGCGGCGCAACTGCGCAGCTGGGGCGTGCACGGTGCAATTACCCTGGCAATACTGGCGCTGCTCGCGACCCTGGTCAGGAAGGCGAATGACATCATTACCGCGACGCAGCGCGAACTCAATGAAAAGGTTGCGCAGCTGACTGCGCTACTGGCGCAGAACGAGCATCTGCACGAGCGGGTGAATCGCGCCGCCGCCCGCACCATGGCGCTGAATGAGCAGTTCCTGCGCAATATCGCCACGGACCTGCACGACGGGCCGGGCCAGGGGCTGGCGCTGGCGTCGATGCGCATCGAGTCGCTCGCCGATGTCTGCGGAAGCTGTGAACATTCCGTTGGCCGGAGCGGCAACGTGAGCGAGGATTTTCACACCATACACCTGGCGCTCCAATCCGCGCTTACCGACCTGCGCGCCATATTGCGCGGCCTGCAATTGCCGGAAATAGAGCAGCTGACGCTGGCCGAGACCTTGCAGCGTGCCGTCGCAGACCATCAGCGCGTGACCGGCGTCGCCGTGCCGCTCACCATCGACCATGCCCCGGAGTCGGCGCCGCTGCCGGTGAGAATCACCTTGTTCAGAGTGCTGCAGGAATCGCTGGCCAATGGTTTTCGCCACGGCGGTGGTCGCAATCAGCGCGTATCGGTGACCGGCACGGGCAGCGACGTAAGCGTCGAAGTGGCCGACGACGGTCCGGGTTTCGACCCCGGCGCGCTGAAAGTGGACGGCCATTTCGGACTGGACTGGATGCGCGAGCGCGTGGAACTCCTGGGCGGCGACTTCGAAGTGCGCAGCGCCCTAGGCCGGGGCGCCGTGGTACGCGCATCGCTGCCTCTGACGCAACTGGAGTACGGCAATGGCTGAGAGCATCAGCATTCTGGTTGCGGACGATCATCCGCTGTTCCGCGAAGGCGTGGTGCATTCCCTCGCTTCGGAGCCCGATATCGAGGTCGTAGGCCAGGCTTCATGCGGCGAGGATGCGTTGCGCATGGCCTGCGACCTGGTTCCCGACGTCGTAATGCTCGATATCACCATGCCCGGCTGGGGCGGCATCGTCACCGCCGAAAAGATTAGGGCAGCTTGCCCGGCGACCAAGGTCCTGATGCTGACGGTGGCCGAAGACGAGGACAAACTGCTGGCCTCGTTCAAGGCAGGCGCCCGCGCCTATGTGCTCAAGGGCGTATCCGCGCACGAACTGGCGCGCGTGGTGCGCTCGGTGGCGCACGGCGAGGTATACGTCACCCCTTCGCTTGCCGCCGGCATACTGGTGACGCTCACGCGCAGCCCGGCATCGCAGGACCCGCTGGAGGGCCTGAGCGAGCGCGAGGCGGAAATTCTGCAGCTGGTAGTGCAGGGCCTGACCAATCGCGAAATCGGCGAGCGCCTGCATCTATCGGAAAAGACCATCAAGCATTACATCACCAATATCCTGGAAAAGCTGCATGTTCGCAGCCGCATGGAAGCGGCGATGCTGGCGGTGCGCGGCGCCAAGCGCTAGGGCGCCGTACAGACCGTGCAGGCACGCGCTACAAGGGCTGCGGCACCTGTAAATAATCCAGGTTCATGTTAAAATTCGCGCGCTTGCTGGCTGGCCAATCGTTGCAGGCGCGCCGATAGTATTACCCCTGTTTTCCAAGCAGCAGATATTGGCGATTTGCCGGTATCGCAGGATCGGGATATCGCGGTTTTGGACGTACGTTCGAGGAAACATCGATGAAGCGAGGCGTGAAATTTCTGGTCTTGGGCCTGCTGGCGGGGGGAGTGGCGATCGCCTTAGGTTTGCGCGGCGGGTCAGTACCGGCGACCGCCACCGCTGCCAGCGCGAGCAGCCCCGGCAGCACGAGCAGCGGCGAAATGCGCGCTGCGCTGGCGACTTCGCAGGACATAGCCGAGGGCAAGCGTGTCGCCGAGGCATCCTGTGCCAGCTGCCATGGTCTGAACGGAATCGCCAAGACCAAGGACAAGGACATGCCCAATATCGCGGGTCAGCGCCCGGGCTACCTCTACCTCGAATTGCGCGTGTATCAGTCCGGCGGTCGCGGCAATACACCCATGAACAACGCGGTCAAGTTCCTCAGTGACGACGCCCTGATCAAGGTGGCGGCTTACTACGCCAACGTCGATCCGGCGGAACCCGCGCCAGCGCCCAGCGGCAAGGCAGCCTCGGCCGCACCGGATGCGATGAGCGTGGGCAAGGCTGCTTCGGCGGGATGCGCGGGTTGCCATGGCGAGACCGGAATCACCAGTACCCCCGGCATGCCTAACCTGGTCGGTCTCGACCCGAAATATTTCATCGGGGCGGTGAAGGCCTACAAGAGCGGCCAGCGCAAAAGCGACATGATGCAGACCCTGGTTTCGGCGGTTACCGACGCCGAGCTCGACGGCATGGCGCTGTTCTACGGTTTGCAGAAACCCGGCAAGGCCAAGACGCCATCGCCGGGCGACCAGGCCGCGGGCAAGACCGCAGCCGTGGCTTGCGCGGGCTGCCATGGAGAAGGCGGGGTCAGCACCGGCACCGCGCCCAGCCTCGCGGGCCAGGACGCGCAGTACTTCGTGGAGGCGATGAAGGCCTACAAGGACGGATCGCGCAAGGACGACGCGATGAAGGCGCCGGCGGCTTCGGTGGACGCCGCCACTGTCAAGAACCTCGCGGCCTATTATGCCAATCAGGCGCCGCAGGCGCCCAAGGTGCGCAAGCCGCTGACCGTAGCCGAAATGGCGGAACGTTGCGATCGCTGTCATGGCGTCAACGGCAACAGCACCGATCTGCGTACGCCTGCGCTTGCGGCACAACGAGCCGAATATTTGCAGCGGGTATTGCGCGCGTATCAAAAAGGCGAGCGCAAGAGCACTGCGATGACGGCCATGCTCGACGGACTGAGCGAGACGGATATAGACGGCCTGTCACTGCATTACGCGCGCCAGAAGGCGCGATCCGTCGTGTACATGCCTCTGCCGGCCAAGTGAACAGCGCAGGCAGCACAGGCAAGGCCGCAGCAGCCTGGTCGGTAAAGGATAGGCACAGCATCGAATTTCAGGGAAGAATCCGCGGTAGCCGGACCTCGCCGTCCACGCGTATTCGACAAAAATGCCAAAGGAAACCATTATGAGCGTAGCCCCGTTGCACCGGCTGTATAACCATTATTCGGAACTGCCCTACAGCATGCGCATCCTGTACACCGGGGCGCTGTGCATCCTCGGCATGGGCTATCTGTTCGGCATGCTCTACCTGGTTCACGTCTACTCCGGGCGCGACGGCAATCCGGGACTTTCCTACGAGGACCTGGTCATTGCGTACACCGGCAGCGGTAAAGGTTCGCGGCTGGAATCGGCCCTGCGCGGGCCGATGGCGAGCATGCTGCCGGCCGAGGAAGCCAATGCACTGGTGAAATGGGCACAGCAGGGCGCCGACCGCCCGACCTACGAAACCTTCATCCGCCCGACCATAGACAAGCGCTGCATGTCCTGCCACGACGGCAGCAACCCGCACCTGGCAAACCTCGGCGGTTTCGACAACATCAAGAAGGTGACCGAGCAGGACACCGGAACGGACATCTTTACCCTGGTGCGCGTGTCGCACATACACCTGTTCGGCATGACCTTCATCTTCTTCATCGTCGGCCTGATCTTCAGCCACGCGTATGTGCGGCCCCTGTGGTTCAAGTATCTGATCATGGGCCTGCCGCTGTTCTGCGAGGCGGTGGACATCAGTTCGTGGTACCTGGTGAAGCTGTACCATCCCTTCGCCTGGATGACCATGGGGGCCGGCGGCATCATGGGGGTGAGCTTTGCCACCATGTGGTTCATCTCCATGTACCAGATGTGGATCGGCAAGACGCCGGCGCCCATCCTGCAACGCAGCGAAAGGGACGGTGTGGTTATCGGTTGAGTGCAGGCTGGCCTCAAATCCAGACAGCCCGGCAATGTCCGGGCTTTTTTTGGAGCGCCCGAATGTGGACAGGCGCTCGGACGGGCCCGGAACACGCACTGCGGGGGAGCGCTAACAGTCCGGATTGATAGATAGACACGGGGCTGACTCAGACAGGGCGGTTGATGCATGTCCGGCGGAAATCGTCGAGTTTCCGTGCCTAAGCGGTAGTCAGCTGAAATTTGACCAAAATCAAACAAGTGCGGGAGTGTAGGCGTAGATTGGGTTTGCGCCCTGCCTTAGTCCACATTGGACTGAAAGGCGGCTGGGTGCGCCGCGGCCGCAGGACTTTCTTTGAAAGGACAGCCGATGAAACCCTCTTATTCCGTATTGTTCGCGGCCCTCATCACAGCCGCATTCGCAATTTCCGCTGATGCGCAAGCCGCTGGAGGCGACCCTGGAATAGGTACGAGCGCCTATCCCATGGATTGCAGCAAGGCGAAGGACAAATCGCGTTGCATAGCACTCAACAAGGACATCGGCGCGTGCAAGGACAAGATCGGCGACGAGTGGCGCGAGTGCATGCACCGGCCCGTACCGGACACCAAGATCACTGCGCCCAAGCTGCGCGACTGCACCAAGGCGAGCAATATAGTACGTTGCGAAGCGCACAACGCGGCGCTGGAAGCCTGCAATGACAAGACTACGCGGGCGGAGCACCGCAGGTGCATGGAAGGACGGCCGCCGGCGCCCGCCAATAGCTAGGCAATCAGTGGCGTCCGATTCGCGCTCGCGCCACTGGGAGGGGCAGGGTGGCCGGCGCGGCCGGCTGTGGCGCACTGCCGGCCGCGCCGCGCCTCGTCCGGATCAGTGGGGCGCGCAAACCGGGCCGGTGCCTATTTTCCCGGCTGGCTGGCGTACCAGGATGCGAGGCTTTCGATGATCGCGTTGCTGTAGGGGAAGCTCATCGTGTGCATGGTCGAGCTGTCGCGCTTGCCGTCGCGATAGGCCCGCAGCGACATCACCAGATAGTCCTTGTCCTGCCCTCTCATCTTCGGTGCGGCCATCGTCGGGCTGGCGGGCTGGTCGTGGCAACGATCGCATTTTGCAGCGAGTTCCTGTGTGGACGTGGGCAACTGATCGGCGGCTTTGGGTTCCTGCGTCGCGTAGTACGCCGCGACGTTGTCGATGTCCTTGTCGCTCAGGCCCGCAACGTACCTTTGCATGCCCCAGTTCTTGCGCGTGGTCCGGTAGGACTTGATCGCCTTCACCAGATACTCGGCGTCCTGACCGGCGAGGCTGGGCGTCGCACCGTCCACGCTTACGCCTTTGGCACCATGGCAGCCGCCGCACAAGGCGGTCGTCGGTTCGCCCGCCACCGGGTCACCGAAGCCGGGCGCTTCGCGTTTAACCGGCTTCTGCGCGGCGAAATACAGCGCCAGGCTTTCCAGTTCCAGTTTGTCCGTCTCGCGCAGACTCGACATCGCGCCCTTCGCGCGGTCGCCCTGGTGATATTCCTGGATCGCGGCGACGAGATAATGCGGCTGCTGGCCGGCCAGGCTGGGTGTGCCGGCGGTCTTGCTGTTGCCGTCCTCGCCATGACACTGGGCGCAGGCCGCGGCGGCCGCCTTGCCCTGTTCATACGGCGAGGAGTGCTTGACGTCGGCGGCGGTGTTGCTTATCGGCGGCAGGCTGGCGAAATACGCGGCAACGTTGCGCAGGTCCGCTTCGCTCAGTTTGGTGGCCATGTTCTTCAGCGCGGCATGGGAGCGCTGGCCGTTCTTGTATTCTTTGAGCGAGTTGTACAGATAGTGCGCGCGCTGCGCGGCCAGATTCGGAATCGCCGGCGCGATACCTTTGCCGTCGAGTCCGTGGCAGGCCTTGCAGTCGCGCTCCGCGATGACCTTGCCCGCTGCGGCATCGCCTTCTGGCGCCTTGGCAGTCGTATCCGCCTTCTCCGTGCATGCCATCAGCGTCAGCGTCAGCGACAGCGCGAGCGCGCTCAGAATCGAAATTTTCATCGGTACTCTCAAAGTGTGGTGGTTAAGCAACTGTACTCGGGCGTCCCGGGATCAGTCTGTCCGATGACAATCGGCACCCTTGCATTCTAGTCTTTTGGCCACCGAAAATACAGTCCGCCCGCTCGCGCGCGCGCGTTGGCGCGCGCGGAACTCATCGTTTCATTTGCACTCGATTTGACCATCTCAGCCGGTCACGCTGCCGATGAATCCGGTCAGCACCAGGACCAGCAGGAACAGGCCGAATGCGATCAGGGTGAAGCCCAGGATCCTCGAGCCCAGCGCCATCGGCTGCGACGGTTCATCCACCAGGTATTTGGACAACTCCCCGGTTTCGACCAGGCGGTTGTATTCCACCGTGTGTTCGTGCCTGAACTCCTCCAGCGGCACCGAACCGGTGAACATCACCACGTCCAGCGGGAATTTGTCCGGACGGAAGTGATTGTTGAAGAAGTGCACGGTGAACAGGAACAAGGCGGCCAGCAGCGCTTCCTCGCCGTGGAATATCGTCGCCACGTTGAACACCCAGCCGGGCAGGAACGAGCCGGTGATTTCCGGGAACCACAGCATCAGGCCGCTCATGCCGATGATCGTCACGCCCCAGAACGGCGCCCAGTAGTCGAATTTTTCCCAGTAGGTCCAGCGGTCGAACACCGGCCGCGGTCCCAGCCCGAAGAACCACTTGAACATGGCGATGATGTCCCACAAATCCTGCCAGCGCGGAATAAAGGAGTTGGGGCCGAACCACTGGAAGGTTCTCCAGACCTTGCCGAGGTTCAGCACCACATAGATCAGGTGCCCGATAAATACCGTGGCGAAGATCACCGCAAACGTCCGGTGGATGAGTGCTGCCACCTTCGGGCCGCCCAGTGCGCTCATGATGACGGGCGCCCAGGCGCTGTTGGCGTAGAACACCGTCATGCCGGTCAGGGTCAGTATCATCAGACTCAAGGCGAACAGCAAGTGGCCGACGCGCCACAGCAGCGGGAAGCGCCGGAAATACTTGCCCTTCAGGTCCATTCCGTCCGTGCGCACATGCGGCCGGGTCTTGCGCGCCTGGCGATCCTTGTACTCGCGGTAGAACCACAGCGCGGTATGCGTCCAGAAGAACGCAAACGTACCCACCAGCAGCTGGATCATGAATTTTGACGCTATCCAGATATAGGGATAGCGCTTGAAGTCGTGGGCGGTGCCGTGCGGCTCGAAGGTGGTGAATCCCTGCGTTGCTTCCTTGTGGCATTGCTGGCAGGTCTTCAGGCGATTGGCCGGATACACCGTCGACTCCGGATTGTCGACGCGCTGTATGCCATGGCTGCCGTGGCAGTCGAAGCACTTCGCGGTGTAGGCATATCCGAGCCGGTTGACCTGGCCGTGATAGGTTTCGGTGTAGGACTTGAGGCTGTCCTTGTGACAGTTGCCGCAGTTCTTGGTGATCGCCAGCTTGGCGCTGTCCTTGGCCGGGTCTTCGACGTCGTGCGTGGTGTGGCAGTCGGAGCAGATTGCGGCGTTGGGGTTCTTGTTCTGCAGCACCTCCTTGCCATGCACCGAGGTCTCGTATTGCATGCGTTGCACTTCATGGCACTTGCCGCAGGTATTGGGAATATTCAGGCGCCATTCCTGGCGTTCCGGACTGCCGGTGGGATAGACGTAGTGGGGGTCGTGGCAGTTGTAGCAGGTCGCGTTGGTGCGCGACTGGTCCTCCCTGTTCGGCCGCGCGTGGATGGATTTCATGAACCTGTCGATCTGCTGCACCACCACGCCCAGCCTCGCGTTTTCCTGGGTCTTGTTCTCTTTCTGCGCTTTCTCCCAGAGCTGCTCATGGCAGCTGACGCAACTTACCTTGTGCGTTACGCCGGTCTTGTGCGGAATTTCGACGATGTCCTTGTGGCACTCCGTGCACAGCCGTTTTCCATGGACGCTTTTTCCGAACTTGTCCTTGATCACATGCAGATCGCGCGCCGCCCCGTCCGGACCGGGCATGGTAAACCCCTCGTTACCGTGACAGCCGAGGCAAGTCTCGTTCTCGGGGTTTCCGATTTCCTTCTCGGGCGCCTTGGCGCTGGCGGCGTCGGCGGCCCTGGCTTGCGCAGGCCAAATGACAGATGCGCCGGCCAGGCAAACGACCCCCGCCATCACCCATGCTGCAAGTCTCGTAACTCCCATGGTCTTCGATTCCCCGGTTGAATTAACTGCACTGCGTCCTGACTTGAGCAGGACAACTCATTCGTTCCAATTGTTGCGTAGGCGGAGGCGATCGTCGTCTACTACTCCTGCCGCTTGAATCGCGCTCATGCGCACCAGCACGCCAAACGCCTGTCCGCGACAAAGACAACATACCGCACGCGGCCGCCGCTACATCCGTGGCCGCAATTACATCCCTGCCTTTGCTTGGTTTCCCCGCCCCCGCGCTGTCCGCGCGATTTGCCTATTAAGCTGAAACCTTTTTGTTTTGAGCATACTAAACGAACGCATATGGCCCAATTTGACGTACATCAACCCCTAAGGCGATAGCGCCGGGCCGCAGCCCCGCCAAATCCGCGGGAAACGAGGCAGGCGCCCGCGGCGGCAGGGGCGGCGATGCAGGGTCGTCTTGTCGCGGGGCGGCAGGCCGTGCGCGGCCGGCACGGGAGCGGGCAGGCTCAGCTTACCCGGAAGTTGCGGAACTGCCACGGGTCGGCGGGGTCGATGTCGTCCGGATACAGGCTGCCGCGGCCTGCGAGCGGCGTCCAGTCGGTGTAGGCGCCGACCAGTTTTCCGAGATAAGGCGCGGACATGTCGAGCAGCGTCTGGTAGTCGAGTTCGTCGGGCTCGAGGATGCCGGCCGCGGGATGGTTCAGCGCCCAGACGATGGCCGCCACGTAGGGGGCATTGACCTGCAGGCTGGTGGCATTGTTGTGCGGGCACAGCGTGCGTGTCTCCTCGATGCCGAGTTGCGAGCCGAACCAGTATGCCCCCTTCTTGTGCCCCATCAGCAGCACACCCAGCTCATCGAAGCCCGAATCGATCTCGTCGCGCAGCAGGCGCTGGTGCGGCGGAAAGCGCCAGCCGTTGCCGGCGAATTCCTGCAGCGACAGCACGGCATCGTCGCATGGGTGATAGGCATAGTGGCAGGTCGGTCGGTAGATCAACTTGCCCTTGTCGCGCACGCTGAGATAGTCCGGAATGGAAATCGCCTCCCCGTGCGATATCAGCCAGCCGTGAAACGATCCTTCGTGCGGTGCCCAGGAGCGCACGCGCGTGGCCACGCCCGGCCGGTCGAGGTAAATCGCCGCGCCGCTGCCGAAACCGTATTCGCGTCCGTCGTGCGGCCAGTTGCGCTCGTGCGTGCCCCAGCCGAGTTCGGCCGGCTGCAGCGACTCGCCGCAGAACGCTTCGCTCGACCAGGTGTTGACGAATTCGCCGTTGTGCTTGCGCACCACGCTCGTCTGGTGGTCGCGCTCGGACACGTGGATTACCTTGACCTGCAATTGTGCTGCGAGCCGCCCCCATGCATCGCGGCTGCGCGGCGCGCCGGCGTCGATGCCGATGTCGCCGGCGAGATTGAGCAATGCCTGCTTCACCAGATGCGAAACCAGGCCGGGATTGGCGCCATGCATCAGTATGCAGGTCGGTCCGGAGGCGAATTTGCCGCGCAGCGCGAGCGCAGCCTCGCGATAGGCGTAGTTAGAGCGGCGGCTGGCGTGTACCGAACTGTCGGTGTGGCCGCCGGGCCAGGGTTCGATGCAGGCGTCGATATAGAGCACGCCGTGCTGCTGGCACCACTGGATCAGCGCGACGCTGGAGACGTCGAACGAAGCGTTGACCAGAAAATCCCCAGGGCCGAGTTCGCGCGCGAGTATGGTGGCGTAGTTGTCCCGCGTCAGCGGCTCGATCTTGAAACTTACGCCGTATTCTTCGGCAATCTTCCTGCCGAAATCATTGGCGGTAACGATCGAGATCTGCTTCGTCTGCATTTCGATGTGGCGCAGGATCAGCGGCAACGAGCCTTGACCGACGGCACCGAAACCGACTATCAGCATCCTGCCCGAAAAAGAGGCGTATTTTTTTTTCATGCTCAAGCTCGGGTTGTTGTCTTGAGATTGCCGCGAGTGATTTGTTTATATCCGAAAGTGAGGGTGACTGCAACACGTATGGACGGCACGCAAGCACAGCGCTGCGATGCGCGCGGCGGCCGTATTCCGTTTTCGCAGCAGCGAAATATTGCTGATGACGCGCAGGCGCCGGATCGATGCGCCGCGGCCGGTCGCGCGCGCGCAGAGCCGCGCCTAGCCCTTGGCGTCGGCGCTGATCGCGGTGAGTATGCCCTGTAGCAGCGCGACCGGCGTGGGCGGGCAGCCGGGTACCGCGACATCGACTGCGATCACGTTCGCGACGCGACCGCAACTGGCGTAGCTCTCGCCGAATATTCCGCCGGTGCAGCCGCAGTCTCCGACCGCGACCACGAGCTTGGGTGCGGGCATTGCATCGTAGGTGCGCTTGAGTGCGACTTCCATGTTGCGCGCGACCGGCCCGGTTACCAGCAGCAGGTCGGCATGACGCGGGCTCGCGACGAACTTGATTCCCAGCGCCTCGATGTTGTAATAGGGATTGCTGAGCATGTGGATCTCGAGTTCGCAGCCGTTGCAGGAGCCGGCATCGACGTGGCGGATGGCAAGCGACCCGGCGAACATGCCGAGGATTTCCTGCTGCAGCCGCTGGTTGAGCAGGCGCAGCCCCTCGTCGGACTGCGGCGGCGCCTCGGTCTTGATGCCGACGCGAACGATCTGTTTCAGCAGCTGATACATGGTATTTGCATGGTTCTTCTATGCGCCGCGACTCAGAACACGGCCCGCCATCCCTGCGTAATTGTCATTTCTTTGCGCGGACGAAAAACCGTCCGCGCGGATCGCCGATTGCGCACGGATGATGAACCCATCCGTGCAAGATCGGCGATCTTGGATAACAGCAACCCCAAACCCGGGTTTATCAATAACCGTATTTTCCATACGGATGTGCTTTTGATCCGTATGGAAAATACGTTTGGCGCGCGCAGCGCGCAAGCCCTTTCGTGACATGCGAGAGTAGTCAAAGCTCCGTACACAATTACAGATCACAGCCCGAATAAGACAGGTTGAACGATTTGTTGATCAATGGAAAATCGGGGACGATGTTGTTGAACACAGCGAACGCGAGCGCCGGCCAATTCTGCCATGACGGGTCGTGCGCATGGCAGCTGCGTATGCGGCCGTCCTCGCCCGATTCCAGCGCGACCACGGACTCGCCGCGCCAGCCCTCGACCCAGCCCAGCCCCATCCTGCCGGAGGGGATGTCGGGCAACGGGACCGCGATTTCGCCTGCGCCGATGTGCTCGATCACGCTGCGCACCAGGCGCAGCGATTCGAAGATTTCGTCGAAGCGCATGATGACGCGCGCGGCGACATCGCCGTTCTTGTGGGTCTTCATGCGTGCATCGAGCACATCGTAGGGTGCCGGCCGGGCCTGGGCGCGCAGGTCCCAGGCCTGGGCGCTGGCGCGTCCGGCGAGGCCGATCACGCCCAGTTTGCTCGCGGTATTGGCGGTGAGACGGCCGCAGGTGAGAAAGCGGTCCTGCAGGCCCGGGTGGTCGTCGTAGATGTCCTTGAGCAGGTGCACTTCGCGCTCGAGCGCGTCGCATTCGGCGCCGATCGCTTCGAGCCCCTCGCGCCCGGGCTCGCAGGCGACGCCGCCGGGGACGATGCAATCCATCATGTAGCGGTGGCCGAAAAGTCCCGCGTTCATGCGCAGCACGTCCTCCTTCAAACGCATGAACTGGGCGAGACCGAAGGCGAGGCCGCCGTCGTTGCCCAGATAACCGAGGTCCCCCAGGTGATTGGCGATGCGCTCGCGCTCGAGCATGAGCGCGCGCAGCCAAAGTGCGCGCGCCGGCGGCGCCGCCGCGGCGATGCTCTCCAGCGCCATGCAGTAGGCCCAGGCATAGGCGACGGTGCTGTCGCCGCTCACGCGACCCGCGAGCCGCACGCCCTCGGCCAGCGCCATGCCCTGGAAGCGCTTGTCCACACCCTTGTGCGTGTATCCCAGATGCTCCTCCAGGCGCAATACCTTCTCGCCGACGATGGAGAAGCGGAAGTGGCCCGGTTCTATGGTTCCGGCATGCACCGGGCCCACGGGAATCTCGTGCACGCCGTCGCCGACCACCGTCGTGAAGGCGTAATCGTCGCCGCCCTGCTCAAATACCGCCGCCGCGTCTGCATCGTGGCGCAAGGGCAGGTCCGTGGCCTGCCAGGCGGCATGCCGCAGCCAGGGCCGCCGGTCCGCAGCCTGCGCATCGATGCCGAGCAGATCGCGCGCAGCGCGCTGCAGGCGATGCGCGGGATAGAAAATCGGCGACAGATCCGGATAGTGCGGCTGGTCCGCGGGCAGCGCGCTGCGCAGCCACAGCATGCCTTCGGGTTTCGCCAGCGCGAGGTGCAGCACGTAGCCCTGGCCGTGGTCCTGTTCGTCCGTGCCCCACAGCGCGGCGAGGCGCCCGCCCTGGACTTTTACCGCATGGCAGATGTCCGGCAGTTCCGCAGCCGTAGTCTGTCCCTGCCACGCCGGCACCGCGCCGGGTAGTTCACTCAAATGCAGTCGCAGACTGTCAAACGCCATGTGCTTGCTGTCCTCCGGATCTCATCCGATCAGCTTCGCCGCTACACGGTACCAGTCGACGAGGTAAGGTGGAATGTAGAAACCTAGCGCCAGTACGATCGCAAGGTGCGCGAACACCGGTACCAGCGCCGGCGGGTGCGGCAGTCGCTTGGCATTGGTCTCGCCGAACACCATCGGCTGCACCTTGCTGAACACGGCGGCAAACGCCACGCCCAGGGCGATCAGCAGGAACGGCGTGGCCCAGGGCTGCAGGCGCATGGCGGTGGTAAGAATCAGGAACTCGCTCGCGAACACGCCGAAGGGCGGCACGCCGAGAATGGCGATCGAGCCGAGCATCAGGCCCCAGCCCACCGTGGGGCTGACTTTGATCAGCCCGCGAATGTCGTCCATGATCTGCGTTCTGGTCTTCTGCGCGGCATGGCCGACGGCGAAGAAAATCGCGCTCTTGGTGAGCGAATGCAGCGTCATGTGCAGCAGGCCGGCGAAGTTGGCGACCGGGCCGCCCATGCCGAAGGCAAAGGTGACGAGGCCCATGTGCTCGACCGAGGAATAAGCGAACATGCGCTTGACGTCCTTCTGCTTGGACAGGAAGAAGGCCGCGACCACCACCGAGAGCAGGCCGAAGCCCATCATCAGGTGGCTGGCGAAGGGCGCCTGCAGCGCACCGTCCACCAGCACCTTGCAGCGCAGCAGCGCATACAGCGCGACATTGAGCAGCAGGCCCGAAAGGATCGCCGAGACCGGCGTGGGGCCTTCGGCATGGGCGTCAGGCAGCCAGTTGTGCAGCGGCACCAGTCCGACCTTGGTGCCGTAGCCTACCAGCAGGAACACGAACGCAAGCGACATCACCGTCGGCTCCAGGCTGCCGGCCGCGGTTTCCAGGTGCGTCCACAACAGCGCGCCGCCGCCCGAGCCCAGCACTTTCTGCGAAGCCGAATAGAGCAGGATGGTGCCGAACAGCGCCTGGGCGATGCCCACGCCGCAAAGGATGAAATACTTCCACGCCGCCTCCAGGCTCGCCGGCGTGCGGTACAGGCTCACCAGCAGTACCGTGGTGAGCGTGGCTGCCTCCAGTGCCACCCACAGGATGCCGAGATTGTTGGTCAGCAGCACCACCAGCATGGTGAAAATGAACAGCTGGTACATGCTGTGAAACAGGCGCAGGCGGTTGTCGGAGAGCTTGCCGAGCGCGAGTTCGATGCGCATGTAGGGCCGCGAGAACAGCGAGGTCGTCATGGAAACGAAGGCGGTCAGCGCGACCAGGAACACATTGAGCGAGTCGACGAAAAACTGCTCGTCCGCGGTGATCAGCGGCCCTGCGGAAATGATTTGCGCGGTCAGCGCCGCCGCGGAGATGAAGGTCCCGACGCTCATCGCGATGTTCAGGTCCGCAGCCCAGGTCTTGTGGCCCCACAGTGCGAGCAGGATGCCGCCCAGCAGCGGCGTGCCGAGGACGAGGTAGAGTTGCCAGTTCATGCTGACCGGGCCGGCGAGAGTTTGCTCATTCGTCTTTCATCTTTTCGAGGTGCCGGATATCGAGGCTTTCGAAGCGCTCGCGGATCTGGAAAAAGAACACGCCGAGAATGACCATGCCCACCATCACGTCGAGCGCGATGCCGAATTCCACCACCATGGGCATGCCGTAGGTGGCGCTGGTGGCGGCGAACACCAGGCCGTTTTCCATGGCGAGAAAGCCGATTACCTGCGGCACCGCCTTGGAGCGGGTGATCATGGTGAGGAAGGCGAGCAGCACGCAGGCGAGCGCGATGCCCAGCGTGCTCTTGGCGATGGTGCCGGCAAGCTGCGAGATCGGCAGCGCCACGTTGAACGCCAGGATCACCAGCGCGATGCCGACCAGCATGGTGGTGGGGATGTTGATCAGCGTCTCCACGTCCCATTTGACGTTGAGCTTGCGGATCAGGCGGTGCAGCACCCCGGGGAGGACCAGCACCTTCAGGACGAAGGTCAGCGCGGCGGAATAGTAGAGGTGATGCTGGCCGGTGCTCCAGGCGACCACCAGTATCGCCAGCGTCAGCGTCAATCCCTGCAGCGCGAACAGATTGATGAGCGACAGGATGCGCCGCTGCGTCAGCATCGAGAAGGAAAGCAGCAGCAGCAGCGCGGCGAGCAGGTTGATGATCTGCGAAGTGAGGGGCAGGTGCATCTCAGCTCCCGAGCAGGAGGTGGATCAGCATCGCCAGCACCGCCAGCAGGAAGGCGGTGCCGAGATACTCGGGGGCGCGGAAAATGCGCATCTTGGCGCTGATCATTTCGATCAGTGCCATGACAAACCCGCCGATGGCGAGTTTGGCCGCGAGCGCGGGCAGCGCCAGCAACAGGCCCGCGGCGTCGCCGCCCTCGGCGATGCCGAAGGGGAAGAACAGCGCGATGCCGATGCAGGAATAGACGAACAGCTTGAGCGCCGCGGACCACTCGATCAGCGCCAGGTGGCGACCGGAATACTCCAGCACCATCGCCTCATGGATCATGGTGAGTTCGAGGTGCGTGGACGGATTGTCCACCGGAATGCGCGCATTCTCGGCGAGCGACACCATGGTGAAGGCGATGCCGGCGAAGGCGAGACTGGGGTAGATGACGAACTCCACGTGCGCCAGGTGTTCGACGATGGTGGTGAGCGAGGTGGAGTGGGAAATCAGCGAGGCGTTGAACAGCACCATCAGCAGCGCCGGCTCGGCGAGGAAACCCACCATCATTTCGCGGCGCGCGCCGAGCGAACCGAAGGCGGTGCCGATGTCCATGGCGGCAAGCGAAATGAACACCCGTGCCAGGGCGAATATTCCCACCAGCGCAATGGCATCGGCAGCGGGCGAGAACGGCAGATCGGTGCCGAGAATCGGCACGATCGCCGCGGCGAGGCACATGCAGGCGAACAGCGCATAGGGCATGGCACGGAACAGTGGCGACGCGTTATGCGCGAGCACCGCTTCCTTGGCGAACAGCTTCCTCAGCGTGCGGTAAGGCTGCAGGATGCCCGGGCCGCTCTTGTTCTGCATCCAGGCGCGGCACTGGTTGACCCATCCGAGCAGTACCGGCGCGAGCAGAATCGCGAGCAAGATCTCGGTGAGCTGGGCGATGAGTCCGGGCCAGGAGATCATCTGACGAACAGCAGCAGTACGAGCAGCGTGACAAAACTGTAGGTCAAGTACACCGAAATGCGGCCGCGCTGCAGCAGGGTCACCACGCGGGAGATCGTTTGCGTGAATTTGACTATGGGCAGGTAGAGCCAGTACCAGAGATGGTCCTCGACGCTGACCCGGTAGCGCGGCTTTGCGTCCAGGGGCGTCGGTAGTTCGCGCTGCATGCGGAAGAAGGGTTCGAACACCTGGCGGATGGGCTGGCCGAAGCCTTCGGCGGTATCCTGCATGCGCGCAGTCTGTGCCTCGAAGCCGCAGTCCCAGGGTGGCGCGCGGTGCATCTGGCCGTGGTAGAAGCGGCGCACGGCGAGCCAGGTCAGGGCCCATACCCCAAGGATCACGAGCAGGAACAGCAACGGCGCGTAACTCGCGCGGTCCGGGCTGATCGGAGTGAGGAACATCCAGCCGGTCGCGCTCGCGCCCAGGGTCTTGCCCAGCAACTGGCCGCTGACCGAATCGATGACGCCGATGACCCACACCGGCGCCAGACCCAGGCCGAGGCATCCGCCGGCGAGCCAGACGAGGCCGATGCGCTCCCAGATGCCCGCATCGCGTGCCGTCGCCAGGCTCGGCTCGCGCGGCTGACCCAGGAACACGACGCCGTAGAATTTGACCATTACGTAGCCTGCCAGCGCCGCTGCGAGGGCAACCGCGGCGGCGGCGACCGGGATCAGCATGTTCAGATAGGGTTGCGGCAGGTTGGGCGTGAACAGGAACGCCTGCAGCAGCAGCCATTCGGAGACGAAGCCGTTCAGCGGCGGCAGTCCTGCGATGGCGAGCGTGCCTATGAGCGCCAGCCAGGCGACCCAGGGCATGCGGTGGATCAGTCCACCGAGCTTGCCCAGCGCGCGCTCGTGCGTGGCATGCAGTACCGAGCCCGTGGCAAGAAACAGCAGGCTCTTGAAGTAGGCGTGATTGATGCAATGGTAGAGCGTGGCGGTGAGCGCGAGCGCGGCGAGCGCGCGCATGCCGTAGGCCTGAAAGGTGACCGTGAGGCCGACGCCGATCAGAATGAAACCGATGTTCTCGATCGAAGAGTAGGCGAGCAGGCGTTTCATGTCGGTTTGCACGGCTGAGAACACCACGCCATAGAGCGCCGTCGCCAGGCCGAGCACGAGGATCACCACGCCCCACCACCATACCTGTGTGTGCAGCAGGTCGAACAGCACCCGCAACAGGCCGTAGATCGCGGTCTTCAGCATCACCGCGGACATCAGCGCCGACACCGGCGAGGGCGCGGCCGGGTGGGCTTCCGGCAGCCATACGTGCAGCGGCAGCATGCCGGCCTTGGCGCCGAAGCCGAAGAGGGCCAGCGCGAACGCGATCGTGGCCCAGAGCGGCGCGAGCTGCACCGCGCGCATGGTGTCGAAGGTGTAGTCGCCGGTGCCGTGCAGCAAGCCGAAACAGAGCAGTATGCCGATCGCGCCGATGTGGGCGATCAATATGTAGAGAAAGCCGGCGCGCCGGATCTCGGCCTTGGCGTGGTCGCTGGTGACGAGAAAATAGGACGACAGCGCCATGGTCTCCCAGAACACCATGAAGGCGTAGGCGTCGTCGGCCAGCAGCACCAGTGCCATGCTCGCGATGAACACGTGGTAATACAGGCATTGCAGGCCGGGCGCCGTGCCTTCACCCTGGCGGAAGTAACCGGCAGCGAAAACCGAGATGCCCGCGGTCACGGTACCCAGCAGCAGCAGGAAGAATGCGGAGAGCGCATCGAGCCGCAGGTGGAAAGGCAGCTCGGGCAGGCCCAGCGGGAGCACCACGGATTGGGTGACGCCGCCGAGTGCGCTGAGCGCCGCCGCTGCCAGCGCCAGCGCGCCCAGTGCGCCCGCGGGAAACAGCACCCGGCTCACCAGGTACAGATTGCGCGGATAGAACACGCCGGCCAGCCCGAGCGCGAGCCACGCGAGGATCACGCCCAGGATCAGCTGCAAGGCTCCGGGCATTACTTGACTTTCATCCCCGGCTGCGCGCCGCTGTCGGGTGCGAGCAGATAGATGCCGGACGCTTCGCCGCTCGCCGCGAGTACCATCCCTTGCGACAGCCCGAATTTCATTTTGCGCGGGGCGAGGTTGGCCACCATTACGGTCAGGCGGCCCGCAAGCGCCGCCGGGTCGTAAGCCGACTTGATGCCGGCGAACACCGTGCGCTGCTCGCTGCCGATGTCGAGCGTGAGTTTCAGCAGCTTGTCCGCGCCTTCGACCAGTTCGGCCTTGACGATCCTGGCGACGCGCAGGTCGATCTTGGCGAAATCGTCGATGGAGATGGTCGCCGCAGCTGCGGCCGGGGCCGCCGGCCCCGGGGAAGTCGGATGCGGGGTTGACGACGAGGATATGGCTGGCGATTGGCTCTGGGAGCCGCTCTTCGAGGTTACACTCACGCCCATCTTCTCCTTCGCCGGCGCCGGGATGTCGAATAGCGCGTCAAGCTGCTTGGGATCGATGCGGGTCATGAGATGCTGATACTTGTCGATCTCATGTTCTTCTGGCATGAGCGCGGCCGCATCGGACCACTTGAGTTCCGGGATTTTCAGGAACGACTCGACGCTGCGTGCCAGCTGCGGAAGCACCGGCTTCAGGTAGAGCGTCAGAAGCCGGAACATCTGCAGCGCGTCCGTGCAGGTTCGGTGCAGGTCGACGGGTCGTCCGGTCTTGGCGATCTCCCATGGCTTGTTCACGTCGACAAAGACGTTGGCCCTGTCCGCGAGCGACATGATCTCGCGCAGTGCCTTGCCGTATTCGCGATTCTCGAATAGATCTGCAATAACAGGTGCAGCGTCCTGCATCTCGCTTATGAAAACATTGCTCTCGTCCTGCCCAAGCAACTTTCCTTCGAACCGTTTCGCGATGAATCCTGCGCAGCGACTGGCAATGTTGATGTATTTGCCGATCAGGTCGCTGTTCACCCGCGCCATGAAGTCGTCCGGGTTGAAATCCACGTCCTCGACGTTCGCACTGAGCTTGGCCGCGATGTAATAGCGCAGCCACTCCGGGTTCATGCCGATCTCGAGGTAGCGCAGCGGGCTGATGCCGGTGCCGCGCGACTTGGACATCTTTTCGCCCGACACCGTGATGAAGCCGTGGACGTAGACCTGGTCCGGGATCTTGTATCCGGCGAACTTGAGCATCGCCGGCCAGAACAGGGTGTGGAAATAGATGATGTCCTTGCCGATGAAATGGATCTGCTCGGTCTGCGGGTCGGCGAGAAAACCGTCGAAGTCTATGCCTTTCTTGCCGCAATAATTCTTGAAGCTGGCGAGATAACCGACGGGGGCGTCCAGCCAGACGTAGAAATACTTTCCCGGCGCATCGGGGATCGGTATGCCGAAGTAGGGCGCATCGCGCGAGATGTCCCAGTCGCCCAGAGCCTTGTCGTCCTTGCCTTCGAGCCATTCCTTCGCCTTGTTCGCCACTTGCGATTGCAGGCGGTCGTTGCCGACCCACTCGCGCAGAAAGGCCAAGCACTTGGGGTCGGACAGCCGGAAGAAGTAGTGCTCCGAAGTCTTGAGCTCGGGCGCCGCGCCGGAGAGTGTCGAGTAGGGATTTACCAGATCGGTCGGCGCATATACAGAACTGCAGTTCTCGCAGGCGTCGCCGTACTGGTCTTTGGCTCCGCACTTGGGGCACTCGCCCTTGATGTAGCGGTCGGCCAGGAACATGCCTTTCACCGGGTCGTAGAACTGTTCGACCGGTTTGGTGTAGGTGAGGCCCGCCGCGCGCAGCTTGCGGTAGATGTCCTGCGACAGCTCGGTGTTCTCGGGCGAATCGGTCGAATGCCAGTTGTCGAAGCCGATGTGAAAGCCGTCGAGATACTGCTTGCGCTCGGCGCCGATGCGCGCCACCAGCTGCTGTGGCGTAACGCCTTCGGCTTCGGCCTTGAGCATGATGGGCGCGCCGTGCGCATCATCCGCACACACGAAATGCACGGTATTGCCCTGCATGCGCTGGAACCGCACCCAGATATCGGCCTGGATGTACTCCATGATATGGCCGATGTGGAACGAGCCGTTGGCGTACGGCAGGGCGGTGGTGACGAAGAGTTTGCGCTTCATTGTTGTTTCGACGACAAAAAAACGATTACACCCGCCGTCGCAGGGCGGCGGCGGGTGCGGGCGTCAAGCCGTGAATTGTATCTCGCAGCCCCTCGAATATCCATTAAAATGAGCACCTTTTCCCCGGGGCGCACGAGTGGCCCGGTCGCGGCATCAAGGAGCATGAACAATGTCAGTTACGGAATTGCAGATTCAAACCGCCCTCAAGGAAATCACCGACCCCAATACTGAGAAGGATTTCATCGTTACCCGGTCCGCGCGCAACATCAAGGTGAGCGGCGGCGACGTGTCGCTCGACATCGAACTAGGCTACCCGGCCAGGACCCAGTTCGAGCTGATCCGCAAGCTGGTGCACACCAAACTGTCGGCCCTTTCCGGAGTGGGGAAGGTCACAGTCAGCGTGGCGAGCAAGATCGTTTCGCACAGCGTGCAGCGCGGGGTCAAGCTGATACCCGAAGTGAAGAACATCATCGCCGTGGCCTCGGGCAAGGGCGGCGTGGGCAAGTCCACCACCGCGGTGAACCTGGCGCTCGCGCTGGCCGCCGAGGGAGCCAGCGTGGGCATACTCGACGCCGATATCTATGGCCCCTCGCAGCCGATGATGCTCGGGATTACCGGCCGGCCCGAGTCGAAAGACGGCAAGTCCCTGGAGCCCATGATGGGGCACGGCCTGCAGGCGATTTCCATCGGTTTTCTGATCGACGTCGACACGCCCATGGTGTGGCGCGGTCCGATGGTGACCCAGGCGCTGGAGCAGTTGCTTAAGGACACCCATTGGCAGGGCGTCGACTACCTGGTGGTGGACTTGCCGCCAGGTACGGGCGACATTCAACTGACGCTGGCGCAGAAAGTGCCGGTCACGGGCGCGGTGATCGTCACCACGCCACAGGACATTGCCCTGATCGATGCGCGCAAGGGCCTGAAGATGTTCGAGAAGGTCGGCATCCCCATCATCGGAATCGTGGAGAACATGAGCACTCACATATGCTCCAACTGCGGTCACGAGGAGCATATATTCGGCGCCGGCGGGGCGGAAAAGATGTGCCAGGACTTCAATGCCGAATTCCTCGGCGCCCTGCCCCTGGACATCCACATCCGCGAGCAGACGGATTCAGGCAAGCCGACCGTGGTGGCCGATCCGGACGGGCGCATCGCCGAGATCTACAGGAGGATCGCGCGCCGCGTCGCGGTCAAGATATCGGAACAGGCGAAGGACATGAGCTCGAAGTTCCCGAATATCGTCATCCAGAATACATAGCTTCATCGTCTCTATGACCATCAAGTCCGACAGGTGGATCCGCCGCATGGCGGCCGAGCACCGGATGATCGAGCCGTTCGAGCCGGGGCAGGTGCGCGAGGCGAACGGGCACAAGATCGTGTCCTACGGGACGTCGAGCTACGGCTACGACATCCGCTGCTCGGACGATTTCAAGATCTTCACCAACATCAACTCGACCATCGTCGATCCGAAGAATTTCGACGCCAAGTCCTTCGTCGATTTCAAGGGCGAGGTCTGCATCATCCCGCCGAATTCCTTCGCCCTGGCACGCACGGTGGAGTATTTCCGCATTCCGCGCAACGTGCTGACGGTGTGCCTGGGCAAATCGACTTACGCACGCTGCGGCATCATCGTCAACGTCACGCCCTTCGAGCCGGAGTGGGAAGGTTACGTGACACTGGAATTTTCCAATACCACGCCGTTGCCGGCCAAGATCTACGCCAACGAAGGCGTGGCGCAGGTGGTGTTCTTTGAGTCGGACGAAGTGTGCGAGACCTCGTACAAGGACCGCGGCGGCAAGTATCAGGGGCAGCAGGGCGTAACCCTGCCGAAGATCTGAGTATTTGCGCCTGCAGCGCCGCTCAAGCGGGGAAGGTTTCTCCCCCGGCCACCACCTTGATTTCGACATCGCCGAGCCTGACCACCTGCCCGACGCGGATCTTGCAGGTCTTGCGCAGTTCCGCGTTTCCGTCCACCGCGACGCCGCCGCCGGCCACCAGCGCCTTGCCGGCTCCGCCGCTATCGCACAAGCCGGTCAGCTTCAGCAGCTGGTTCAATTGGACGAACTCCCGATTCAGGCAAAATTCGATGCTTTGCATAAGTGCCTTTCAGTGCCGTGGTGTGCCTAGTCCGGGCCAGGCGCGCGGCCGCGTCGGCCGACGGCCTCCTTAGCGGCGCGGAAATTCTCCACGGCGCGTCGCAGTTCTGCGCAATTGTCATTATCGCATCGGGCGGAGTATTATCGCTCATCGCTTTCGGCGACCGCTGATTTATTGAGACGGAACCGTCGAATCAACGCGCACGGACTATCCGGGTATCCGGAGTCCAGGCGCGCCGGTGTTTGACGGTGGAGGATAGGGCGTGCGGTCAACATTCCTGGCGTCGGAACTCTCGCGATGAGCGCGACGGACGGGACCCCGCTACTGCTCGCCTACGCGGCGGTGGCGTGCACCCTGTTGTCCGGTGTGGTTTCCCTCTTCGCCCTGCGCCGCTACCCGGGCTTTCTGCATTTCGGTTCGTTCCTGTTCCTTTTCTTTTCCGGCGCCGCCAGCATCGCCGCCGGTGGCTGGACACTGCTCGCCAATCTCACCGTCAACGACCGGCTTGGTTTCGGCCTGCCCTGGCTGGCCTGGCATGTGCGCATCGATCCCCTCTCGGGCTTCTTCCTAGTGCTGCTCGGCACGCTGCTGGTCGCGATATCGCTCTATGGCCCCAGCTACACGCGCGAGTTCGCGCGCGGTCCGGCGGCCCAGCCCCTGCCCCCGCTGGGCGTGTTCACCGCGCTTTTCGTCATCGGCATGCAGGGGTTGCTGATCGCCGATGACGCCCTGCTATTCATGATCTTCTGGGAACTGATGTCGCTGTCGGGATATTTCCTCGTGGTCTATCAGCATCAGCATGCCGCCAACCGGCACGCGGCCTTCATCTACCTGTTGCTCGCCCACGTCGGCGCCCTGGTCATACTGCTTTCCTTCGGCGTGCTCGCCGCATTCGGCGGCGGCCTCACCTTCGATGCGATGCGCGCAGCCAGGCTGACGCCGCTGTGGGCGACGATCGCCTTCGGCTGCGCCTTCGCCGGCTTCGGCATCAAGTCGGGCATGGTGCCGCTGCACGTCTGGCTGCCCGACGCACATCCCGTGGCGCCGTCGCACATCTCGGCCCTGATGAGCGGCGCGATGATCAAGATGGGCATCTACGGCATCGTGCGCCTGAGCTACGACCTGATCGGCGATGTGCGCTGGGAATGGGGGGTGGTGGTGCTCATCATCGGCACCGCTTCGTCCGTGCTCGGCGTGCTGTATGCGCTGATGCAGCACGATCTCAAGCGCCTGCTCGCCTACCACTCGATCGAGAACATCGGCATCATCCTCATGGGGCTCGGGCTGTCGATGATATTTCTCGGCAGCGGGCACAGGATGCTCGGCACGCTCGGTCTGGTGGCGGCGCTCTATCACACGCTCAACCACGCTCTGTTCAAAGGCCTCCTGTTTCTCGGCGCCGGGTCGGTGCTCTACCGCACGCATGCGCGCGACCTCGATCAGATGGGCGGCCTGATTCACCGCATGCCGGTCACGGCGTTCCTGTTCCTGATCGGCTGTGTCGCGATCTCGGCGCTGCCGCCGTTCAATGGTTTCGTTTCGGAATGGCTGACCTTCCAGACGGCGTTGCAGGCTCCCGCGCTGACAAATGGTCTGCTGCGCACGATGATTCCGATTGCGGCGGCGCTGCTCGCGCTCACCGGAGCGCTGGCGGCCGCTTGTTTCGTCAAGGCCTTCGGCATTGCGTTCCTCGGCAAGCCGCGCACGCGCCGCGTTGCCCGGGCGCGCGAAGTGCCGGCCGGCATGCAGGGCGGCATGGGGCTGCTGGCGCTGCTGTGCCTGCTGCTCGGCGTGTTGCCGACCACCGTGATCGAAGCGATGGCGCCCATCACCCAATTGCTGGTGCACGCAGCGCTGCCGTCAGCCGCGGCCCAGGGCTGGCTGTGGCTGACCCCGATATCGCCCACCGTCGCCTCGTACTCGGCGCCTTTTGTGGTGGCGGCCATCGTCGTGGTTTTCGGTCTTGGCTATCTGTTCCTCAAGCGCGGCGCCGTTCCCGCGCGCAGGGCCTACGCCTGGGACTGCGGCTTCGGCCACCTCACCCAGCGCATGCAGTACACCTCCACCGCCTTCAGTCAGCCGATCCGGCGCGTTTTTGCCGGGGTCTGGAAGGTGGACGAGCACATCGACACGCTCGCCGACGCGGGGCCGGTTCCGCGGGTGACCAGCCTGCATTACAGCGTGCACACGCATGACTGGTCGTGGCTCTGGTGCTATGTACCGATCGGACGCATGGTGCTCGCCGCGGCCAACCGCATCGGCTTCATCCAGACCGGAAACATCCATACCTATCTGAAATTCTCCTTCGTCACGCTGCTTGCATTCCTATGGATAGTCAGCTGACGGCCTGGGCGCTCGCCGCGGCGCAGGCGCTGCTATTCATCGCCGCTGCGCCGCTGCTGGCAGGCTGGCTGCAGCGCGTCAAATGCCACATGCAGAACCGCGCCGCGCCGACCGTGTGGCAGCCGTACCGCAATCTTTCGAAGCTGCTCAGGAAGAGGATGCTGCTCGCGCAGAACGCTTCCTGGCTGTTTCGCGCGGTCCCCTACATCGTCTTCGGCGCCATGCTGCTCGCCGCAGCCGTGGTCCCCCTCATTGCCGTGCGCCTGCCCTCGGCGGCGATCGCCGACATGATCGTGCTGGTCGGTTTCTTTGCGCTGGCGCGCTTTTTCACCGCGCTGGCCGGCCTGGACATCGGCACCGCCTTCGGCGGCATGGGCGCCTCGCGCGAAATGATGGTCTCGGCGCTGGCCGAACCGGCGATGCTGATGGCGGTGTTCACGCTATCCATGACGGCGAGCACGACCAATCTGTCTGTGGCGACCGGGTACATACTTGAAGCAGGTCTGGTGCTGCGCCCGTCGTTCCTGTTCGCCCTGCTGGCCCTCGCCATGGTGGCGGTGGCCGAGAGTAGCCGCGTTCCGGTGGACAATCCAGCCACCCACCTCGAACTCACCATGCTGCACGAGGCGATGATTCTGGAGTATGGCGGGCGCCACCTGGCGCTGATCGAATGGGCCTCGCAGATCAAGCTGATGATCTATGCGGTGCTGATCGTCGATTTCTTCTTTCCCTGGGGCATTGCCACCGGATTCGGCGCCAAGGCCCTGGCGGTCGGGGTCATGGCGGTGGCGGCAAAACTGATGCTGCTCGCCGTCCTGCTGGTCGTGTGGGAGACGGTGCTCGCGAAGATGCGCCTTTTTCGGGTACCGCAGTTTCTCGGATTTTCCTTCATGCTCTCCCTGCTCGCCATGCTTACGCACGTAGTGCTGGAGACCGGGGGCTAGATGGGAATTGCGTCCCTCGATCTATACAGCCAGGCCATCGTCCTGTTCGCGGCCCTGGCCCTGTTCACTTCCTTCATCATGCTTGCCCAGGCACGCATGATGCCGCTCATCTTTACCTTTGCCTGGCAGGGCCTGTTGCTTGCGGTGGTGACCGTGCTGGTCGCGTTGGTCTCCAACCATCCGCACCTGTATATTTCGGCTGCGCTCACCTTCGCCCTGAAAGTGGTGGTGATCCCGTGGCTGCTGTACCGGCTCAGCGTACGGCTGGGCATGCAGTACGATGCCGAGGCGATCGCGCATCCGACGCTGCTGCTGCTCGGCGGCGTGGCCCTGGTCATCTTCAGCTACCACGTGGCACAGTCGATCGTGCACCTGTCGGGATTGGCGACGCGCAATACGATAGCGGTGAGTATCGCGATCGAGCTCCTCGGCATGCTGCTGATGTGCGCGCGCAAGTCGGCCGTGGCGCAGGTGATCGGTTTCATGTCCATGGAGAGCGGGATATTTTTTGCCGCCGTGGTATCGACCTACGGCATGCCGTTGATCGTCGAGCTGGGCGTGGCCTTCGACATTCTCGTCGCCTCGATCCTGTTCGGCGTGTTCTTCTTTCACCTGCGCGATTCGTTCGGCTCGCTCGACGTGGGTCAGTTCAACCGCCTGTCGGAGGCGAATCAGTCGATGCCGCTGCGCGAGGCGGCCGGCGAGCCCTCCGCGGGAGATCCCGCGTGACGCTGCTCGAAGTCACCCTGCTGGTGCCCCTCCTTGGTGGTGTGCTGCTCGCAATCGTCGGCCACCGTCCGGTTGCCGGATGGATCAATGTGGCCGTCGGCGTCGTGACCTTCGGCGCCGCGCTCGCCATGGCGCTGGAGGTTTTCGCAGATGGACCGCAGCTGTCGCCGAGCCGCATGTTTTACATCGATGCGTTCAATGTCTACCTCGTCGTGCTGACCGCATTCGTCGGCCTGACGACATCGATATTTTCACGCCCTTATATGCGCCACGAAGTGGAGCGCGGGCGCGTTACCGACCGGCGCCTGCGGCTGTACCATTCGATGTACCAGTGCTTCCTGTTTTCGATGCTGCTCGCTCTCTCGACCAACAACCTCGGCGTGTTGTGGGTGGCGATGGAGTTGGCCACGCTGACCACCGTGCTGCTCGTCTCCTTGTACCGCACGCCGGAGGCGATCGAGGCGGCGTGGAAGTATTTCATCCTCTGCGGCGTCGGCATTGCCCAGGCGCTGTTCGGGACCGTGCTCATCTATTTCGCCGCAGAGAGCAAACTCGGCGCTGGCCGCGACGACACGCTGCTGTGGACGGTGCTGCACGACATGGCCGGCGGCAGCCTGGACCCGGCGGTGATCACGCTCGCCTTCGTCTTTCTGCTGGTCGGCTACGGCACCAAGGTCGGCCTGGTGCCGCTGCACAACTGGCTGCCGGATGCCCACTCCGAAGGTCCGACGCCGATGTCCGCCGTGCTCTCGGGCCTGCTGCTCAACGTTGCGCTGTACGCGCTGGTGCGCGTCAAGATGCTGGTGGATGCCTCCCTGCACACCAATCTCGCTGGTCAGCTGATGATGGGTTTCGGACTGCTGTCGTTTACCGTCGCGGGGCTGTTTCTGCACCGCCAGCACGACGTCAAGCGCATGTTCAGCTACTCCTCCATCGAGCATATGGGACTGATCACCTTCGGCTTCGGCGTGGGCGGGCCGCTCGCCACTTTCGGCGCGCTGCTGCACATGACCGTGCACTCGCTCACCAAATCGGCGATCTTCGTCACCGTGGGGCACGCCTGCCAGCTCGCGGGAACACAGCGCATCGATCAGATCCGCGGCCTCATACGCACCCAGCCGGCGATAGGCTGGGGGCTGTTGCTGGGCACGGTGGCGATTGCCGGATTCCCGCCCTTCGGCGTATTCATCAGCGAGTTCCTGCTGCTGATGGCGACGATGAAGTCCTGGCCGTGGCTGACGATTCCGCTGCTCGCCGGCTTCGGCGTGGCCTTCGCCGGGCTGTTCCGGCATATGCAAAGGATGGTCTTCGGCGAGCCGCCGCCGGGGCAGAAGCCGGTGGAGGCCAATATGCTGCCGGTGGTGGTGCATCTCGCCCTGGTGCTTTGGCTCGGGCTGGCTATTCCCGGGTTCCTCTCGCGCTGGTTCGAGCAGGCGACCATTCTCATTTCGGGTGCTTCGCCGCTATGACGCCGCAGGATCAGTTTGCGAGCTTTCTGCGCCAGCTGGCGGAGGCCGGCTTGCGCGTCGAGGAACAGGCGTCGCCCGGACTAGCGCCGGCGCGGCTCATCCTGCTT
>JACZJV010000123.1 GCA_014860355.1 Burkholderiales bacterium
AGTGCATCGTTAAGCAGTTGCGGGACCAGATCCAGGTCGCTTCTGAAGTTGACCTTGGACAGGACAGTGCCCACCAGTTCGATCGTGCCATTGAGCTCCTTCATATCCTCGTCGATGAAGTGACTCTCTACCAAAGCGCCGACCAGATAGCCGACCGCCAGCAGCACCGCCGTAGAGACCGTGGAGAAAAACAGCGTCAGGCGATAGGTTACCGACCTGACGCGCATTAAACCGATTCCGGAACTTCGAGTACGTAACCCATGCCACGCACGGTGACGATGAGCTTGGGCTCGAAATTATCGTCAACTTTCGCCCTGAGCCGCCGCACGGCGACTTCGATAACGTTGGTATCACTGTCGAAATTCATGTCCCAGATTTGCGAGGCGATCAAGGAACGCGGCAACACCTCGCCCCGGCGCCGAAGCAAAAGTTCCATCAAGCCGAATTCCTTGGCGGTGAGTTCGATTCGCTTGCCCGCGCGCGTCACGCGGCGGCGCAGTAGATCCAGCTCCAGATCTGCAGCCTTGAGTACCTCTGGTTCCATGTTCTTCCCGCGTCGCAGCAGCGAACGTACCCGCGCGAGCAGCTCGGAAAAAGCGAAAGGCTTCACCAAGTAGTCATCCGCGCCCAGCTCCAGGCCCTTGACGCGATCTTCGACCTGATCGCGCGCTGTAAGAAAAAGCACCGGCATATTCTTGCCGGCAGCGCGGATCGCCTGCAGCACGCCCCATCCGTCCAGTCCCGGGAGCATCACGTCGAGCACCACGAGATCGTAGTCCCCGGTCTGAGCCAAATGCATTCCGTCCAGGCCGTCCCGGGCGAGATCCACCACGAAACTGGCCTCAACGAGACCCTGCTTCAGATAGTTCCCGGTCTTTTGTTCGTCCTCGACGATCAGTATTTTCATCGTCGCCTTTCAATAACTATGTGCCAGCGTGCATTGTGCATGAATCACCTTGCCCTGGATCAAAGATTACAGAGATGTAATCACCGCGTCAGATTTCCGTCGGGAAAGCGCCGCCATGATGCCTGCGTTGGCCGGGCCCAGCCCCGAACTGATTTTGGCAATTGCCGTAGACCGAGAAAGGAGCGCCTAATTATGAAAGTACGCACGAAAGGATTAGCTGGCCTGTTGACCCTGCTTGTCCTGGTCTTGTCCGCCTGCGGAGAGGCCGTCAGCTCGGCGCCAGCGGCGGCATCGGCCACACAAGGTCTACCAGTCCTGTCCAAAAACGCATTCGGCTTCGTTGACCTGAGTGTTGAACAGCTTGCCAAGAGCATGGGGGGAAAGAATTTCACCCTGGTTAACGTGCACGTCCCAAATCGAGAGGGGCTACCCAATACGGATTTATCCATTCCCTTCGATCAGATCACACGCAATCTGGACAAGCTTCCCAGCAAAGACGCCCCCATCGTAGTCTATTGTCGCAGCGGGGGCATGAGCACCCAGGTCGCGGCCGCGCTCGCGTCCGCCGGGTACACCAAAATCTACAATCTGCGCGGCGGTTTCAATGCCTGGAAATCCGCTGGACACCATCTATTGAAAGGGTAGTTCGGTGCAACCGCGGCTGAAAGTGCGGTTGGTCCGGCACAAGAAGCACATTTCGCAAACATTACAGAGATGTAATCAGCGCGTCAGATTGAAGTTGGGGAGGCGCCAGCATGATGCTTGTATTGAACGTGCAACAGGTACTTCGGTAT
>JACZJV010000124.1 GCA_014860355.1 Burkholderiales bacterium
ATGAAGATCACCTGGGCGACATGGACTTCAAGGTGGCGGGCACCGAGAACGGCGTGACCGCGCTGCAGATGGACATCAAGATAGAGGGCATCACCAAGGAAATCATGCAGGTGGCGCTGTCGCAGGCGCGCGAAGGCCGCATGCAGATTCTGGAGAAAATGACGGCCGTGCTTCCCGCATCGCGCTCGGACATTTCCACCTTTGCTCCGCGCATCATCAAGATCAAGATCAATCCGGACAAGATCCGCGACGTGATCGGCAAGGGCGGCGCGGTGATCCGGGCGCTGACCGAGGAAACCGGCACCACGATCGATATCGAGGACGACGGCACGGTGAGCATCGCGTGCATAAGCTCCGAAGGCGGGGAACTTGCGAGAAAGCGCATCGAGGCCATTACAGCCGACGTCGAAGTGGGCAAGGTCTACGACGGCACGGTGCTGAAGCTGCTTGATTTTGGCGCGATCGTGAGCGTCCTGCCGGGCAAGGACGGTCTGCTGCATATTTCGCAGATCAGCCAGCAGCGCGTAGCCAGCGTCGCGGACCACCTCAAGGAAGGTCAGTTGGTCAAGGTCAAGGTGCTGGAAGCCGACGACAAAGGCCGTTTGCGACTGTCGATGAAGGCGGTAGAGGCCGAGGCGCAGCAACCGGGGGCGGTGCAACCGGGCTGATGATCGCCGCCGTGTGACCGAAAAAGGACGCTTCGGCGTCCTTTTTTGTTGGTGAAAAATGGGAAGGACAGTAGCAGTGACCATAAAAACGGCGGAATCGAGCCGCCGTTTTATGTTTTTAGTTTCGACATAACTTGGCGCTGCGCACCAAGTTAGTCTTCACTGAAAGCAACTCGCCTACTTGGCGAGTTGCTTTTCCCTCAATTCATCCAGGGTCTTGCAGTCTATGCACAGCGTCGCCGTTGGGCGAGCCTCGAGGCGCTTCAGGCCGATCTCGACGCCGCAGCTCTCGCAATAGCCGTAGTCCTGGCTTTCGATCTTGGCGATGGTCTCATCGATCTTCTTGATCAGCTTGCGTTCGCGGTCGCGGTTGCGCAACTCAAGCGCCATGTCGGATTCCTGGCTGGCGCGATCGTTGGGGTCCGCGAATACCGTGGCCTCGTCCTGCATCGTGTGCACGGTGCGGTCGATATCCTGCGACAACTCGACCTTCAGCGCTTCCAGGATATTGCGGAAATGCGCGAGCTGCTTCTTGTTCATGTACTGCTCGCCCTTTTTCGGTGCGTAGGGCGGGACGGTCTTATTGCGTAACAGCTGTTGTGCAGGCATGTGAAACCACTCTCAGTTCAAAAAACGAAGGCGCTTTAATATCAGAAATTCAAGCGGGGAGCAAGTCTATAATCTTTTTCGATTCCGCGCCACAGTGTTCTGCGTTGACCGCCACAGAGCGGCAGAGTATCATGCGTCTCCGCTCGGGGTGTAGCGCAGCCTGGTAGCGCGCCTGGTTTGGGACCAGGATGTCGGGAGTTCAAATCTCTCCACCCCGACCAGCTTATCGCCCGCTGCTACACCTGGTGCGGGTTTGTTGTGCGTGACCCGCCGATGGGAGTGCCCGTAGCTCAATCGGATAGAGCACCAGCCTTCTAAGCTGGGGGTTGTGGGTTCGATCCCCGCCGGGCACGCCAGAATCGTTCAGTGGTGGCTGTAGCTCAGTTGGTAGAGTCCCGGATTGTGATTCCGGTTGTCGTGGGTTCGAGCCCCATCAGCCACCCCACTAAATTAAGCACTTAGCGCATTATCGGCTAGGTGCTTTTTCTTTGGCGGGACACTGCCGGGACATTCAGATAGAGCATGTCCCAATATTTCGCTGCGGCTGGCCGAAATTCGCGCAGCACAGCGTCTCATCGCACCTATGAGAAAAAGACGATCCATGTGTGGATAAGTGCTGTTTTTTATCCTTCGCTGTCCCGTGAGTGTCCCGTGATAGAAAAAAACTAGAAGATATAGCGCTTGCGCAATAGCTTACGCGAGACAATAACAGGATACATAATCCGGTATTGCTATCTTCTCTGGTTTGTTCTATGCTCCTTCTGTCATCTTTGGCGAAGGCGCAAATGCCATGGCAACTATCGAGAAGCGCAGCACGAATGAAGGCGCAACGACGTATCGCGTAAAGATTCGCATCAAGGGATTCCCGCCTGAGAGCGCGAGCTTTGAACGTCTGAGCGATGCAAAGAATTGGGCGAGCAAAACTGAATCCGATATGAAGGCCGGCCGGCACTTCGGGCAGAGCAAGCGACACACCTTCAACGAATTGGCCGACGAGTACGAACACCGAGCAAAAGATGCGACTCGGCTCGAATACTGGCGCAAGGTGTTCGGGCCCGACAGACTCGATACCGTCACTCCTGCACGCATCGACAAAGAACGGCGCAAATTACTGTCGGAGGAAACGCAGAATTTCGCCACCCCTGCAACAGGCGACGCTAAGAAGGACGCCAAGCGCCCCAAGTCCAAGCGCACGGGCCCCACGGTAAATCGCTACCTCGCCGCGTTGTCGGTGTGCCTCGCCTATGGCGTTAAGACGCTGCAATGGCTGGAGCGCAACCCCTGCGAGCGCATCACGAAAGAAAGCGAGAGCACGGGGCGCGTTCGGTTCCTGTCCGATGCCGAACGCGACAGATTGCTGATTGCCTGCCGCGAATCGAGCAACCCTGACCTGTATCTGGCCGTGGTGTTGTCCTTGACCACTGGCGCACGCCAAGGGGAAATCATGACCCTGCGTTGGGGGCAGATAGAATTCAATCGGCAGGTCATCACGTTGCACAAGACCAAGAACGGCGAACGCCGCGCCCTTCCCCTCGTTGGCGAAGCCTTCACCCTGTTGCAGGAACGCGCCAAGGTGCGAAACCTGAAAGATGATCGGATATTTCCGCCAAAACCTCGTGCAGAAAAATCGGAATGCGTTGACCTGCACGCGCCATGGGTAACGGCGCGAAAGGCTGCCGAACTGGATGATTTTCACTGGCACGATTTGCGGCATACCGCCGCGAGTTATCTCGCCATGAGTGGTGTATCGCTCGTGGAGATTGCAAAGGTACTCGGCCACCGCACGCTTCAAATGGTAGCGCGTTACTCGCACCTATCCGACGGTCATATCGTGGCGACGGGTGAGAAGCTGGCCGCGCGGCTAGGAGTGGGAAGATGATCATCGATGAAGAACCTGATTGGGACTTTTGGCCGGCATTGCCTAGTGGGGTGGAGCCATGGCAGGCTGTGGATCTCTCCTTCA
>JACZJV010000004.1 GCA_014860355.1 Burkholderiales bacterium
GGGCGGACGCCAAGGACGGCGGCATACTCGTCGTCGGCATGGACAAGCTGATGACGCAATTGGCCAAGTGCTGCAGGCCTGCGCCGCCCGACGCCATCGCCGGATTTGTCACCCGCGGTCGCGGCGTGTCGATACACCGCAGCAACTGCCGCGACTTGCAGCGCCTGGCGGCGCTGCAGCCGGAGCGCATGATCGAGGCCGACTGGGGGCAACTGAAGGACGGTGTGTTCTCGGTCGACATCGTGGTGCAGGCGCACGACCGCCAGGGCCTGCTGCGCGATATTTCGGAGGTGCTTTCGCGCGAAAAGATCAATGTCACCGGAGTCAATACCCAGTCCAAGCAGCACAAGGCCTACATGTCCTTCACCGTGGAAATCTCCGGCCTGGAACAGTTGCAGCGCACGCTGGTGCAGGTGCGGGAAGTGCAGGGCGTGCTCACTGCGAGCCGGCGATAGTGGAAACCGAACTCAAACTGTTGCTTGCGCCGCAGGACCTGCGCCGGCTGCGCCGCGATCCGCGCATCAAGGCGCTGCAGGCGGGGCGCGCCTCGACGCGGCGCGTCCACAGCGTCTACTACGACACGCCGCAGCAGGATCTGCTGCGCGCGGGCCTGGCGCTGCGCCTGCGCCGGGACGGCCGGCGCTGGCTGCAGACGCTGAAGTCCCGGGGACAGGCCACTGCGGGACTGCACCTGCGCGAGGAATGGGAATGGCCGCTGCCGGGGGAGGCCCTAGACTTCGGGCTGCTCGCAGTCACACCGGAGGGGAAACGGTTTCGCGCTCCGCGGCTGCGCGCGGCGCTGGCGCCCATTTTTACCACCGAGTTCACGCGTACCAGCTTGCGCCTAGTCTTTGCCGAGGGCAGCCTGGCTGAACTCTGCCTCGACAGCGGCGAGATTCGCAGCGGGCGGCGCGCGAGCGCGATCAGCGAAGCGGAAATCGAACTGCTCGCCGGCAGCACGACCCAGCTCTACGAGCTTGCGCTCGAGCTGGTGGAGCGCCTGCCGCTGCGACTGGGGCAGGCGAGCAAGGCCGAACGCGGCTATGCGCTTGCGCGCGGATTGCCGCAGCGCCCGGTCAAGGCGCCGCCGCTGCAACTCGATGCGCAGGCGAGCGTGGCCACGGCTTTCGCCGCCATCGTCGGCAGCTGCATGGCCCACCTTCAGGCCAACGAAGCCGGCTTTCTTGCGGGCAGGGATCCGGAGTACCTGCATCAGGTGCGCGTCGCGTTGCGGCGCATGCGCGCCTGTTTCAGCCTGTTCAGATCGGTGCTGCCGCAGTCCGCGTTCGCGCAGTTCCTGAGCCAGCTGCAGGAGCGCAACGCGGCGCTGGGGCGGGCGCGCGACTGGGACGTGTTCGTGCACGAAATGCTGCGCGCGCTGCGCGCGCAGCGCGCCGACGAGGCTGCGGTGCTGGCGTTCCAGCGGCGCTGCCTCGCGCTTGGGCGCACGCACTTGCGCACTGCGCAGGGCGCGCTTGCCGCGGCCGCCTGGCAGCGCATGTGGCTAGAATTCGGGCGGCTGCTGGTCGTGGGCGCGTGGATGCGCGAGCATGCGGCGCTCGCCCTGCCGCTGGACGGATTCGCCTCGAGCCTGCTGCAGCAGCGCGCCGCCGTATTGCGAAAGCGCGGCAAGGGACTGCAGGAACTCGACGCGGCCGGGCGCCACCGCTTGCGCATCGCTGCCAAGAAGCTGCGCTATGCGGCGGAATTCTTTGCCGCCTTGTTCCCGAAACGGCGCCTGCGGCCCTACGTCCAATCGCTGGCCGCAATGCAGGAGGTCCTGGGCGCGCTCAACGATGCTGCGACCCTGCTGCGCCTGCTGCCCGAAGCCCTGGCGGGCGCGCGTGTGCCGGATGCGCGCGTCGCCGGCATGATCCAGGGCTGGAGCGCGGCCAGCACCCACCTGCACCTGGAGGCCTTGCAGCGTGCCTGGGAGCACTGGCAGCGACAGAAACCATTCTGGAAATCATCGTAGGCAAATTCCCTTCAGGAGGTAGTCATGTTCGAATCCGCAGAGCTGGGCCATAAAGTCTCCAAACAGGTCTACGCCAGGCAGGAACCCAAGCTGCGCGAGGCGCTGCTGAATACGCAGTTCGATCTGGCGCAGGCGCGAAAGTTTCCGGTCCTGATTCTGATCGGCGGTGTCGACGGGGCGGGAAAGGGGGAAACCGTCAATCTGCTCAACGAATGGATGGATCCGCGCCATATCCAGACGCGCGCCTTCGGCGATCCGACGGATGAGGAGGCGCAGCGCCCGCGCATGTGGCGCTTCTGGCGCGAGCTGCCGCCGAAAGGCAAGATCGGCATCATGTTCGGTTCCTGGTACACCGCCCCGATCGTGAGCCGGGCGCTGGGTGCGTCCGGCGATGCCGCGCTAAGAAGCAGCCTCGAAGAGATCGTGCGCTTGGAGAAAATGCTCTGCGATGAGGGCGTGCTGCTGCTGAAGTTCTGGTTCCACCTGTCCAAAAAGCAGCAGAAGGAACGCATGCAGGCGCTGGAGAAGGACCCGCTCACGCGCTGGCGGGTCACCAAGCTCGACTGGGAGCGCTTCAGGATGTACGACACTTTCCGCCAGATATCCGAGCGCGCATTGCGCGAGACCAGCAGCGCGAACGCGACCTGGACGGTGATCGAGGGTGCGAACGCGCGCTATCGCAGCCTCACCGCAGGCAAGCTGCTGCTCGAGGCGATGAAAAAACGCCTGGAAAAAAGCAATTACAAGGAGCGCCGGGTGCAGGCGCCGCCGCTGTCCTCGGACAACCTCGGTCTGCTGCGCGACCTCGACATGACGCAGAAGATCACCAGGGAGAAGTACGAGACGCAGCTGGAGAGATGGCAGGGGCGGCTGAACCTGCTGTCGCGCGACAGGAAATATTTCAAGAAACACTCTTTGATCCTGCTGTTCGAGGGCTCGGACGCCGCGGGCAAGGGCGGGGCGATACGGCGCATCACTTCCGCCATCGACGCCCGCCATTTCCAGGTGGTGCCGGTGGCGGCGCCGACCGAGGAAGAACGTGCGCAACCTTACCTCTGGCGTTTTTGGCGCCACGCGCCGCGGCGCGGGCGCATCACCATTTTCGACCGCTCCTGGTACGGGCGCGTGCTGGTGGAGCGCGTCGAGGGCTTTTGCGGCGTCGCCGACTGGATGCGCGCCTACGGCGAAATCAACGATTTCGAGGAACAACTGGTGCGCGGCGGCGCGATCGTGTGCAAGTTCTGGCTGCAGATCAGCGCGGAAGAACAGCTCAAGCGCTTCACGCTGCGGCAGAAGACCAGCTTCAAGCGCTTCAAGATCACCGAAGAGGATTGGCGCAACCGCAAGAAGTGGAATGAATACGAGCAGGCGGTGTGCGATATGATAGACCGCACCAGCACCGATATCGCGCCCTGGACGGTGGTCGAGGCCGAGGACAAATATTTTGCGCGCGTGAAAATCCTCAGCACCATCGTCGAGCGCATGCAGGCCGCGCTCTGATGCCCGGTGCAACGCAGGCTGGCAAACTCTGGACGAGGAGACAAGAATGAGGGCAACAACGACCCTGGTATTGGGCGCGGCGTCGCTGGCATTCACGGGCCTAGTACAGGCCGAGGATGCGGCGACTTACACCACGCGCAATCTGACGGTGGAGACCGCGTTGAAAGCGGCGCAGGTGGCATTGAAAAAATGCCGCGACAGCGGCTGGCAAGTGGCGGTTGCCGTGGTGGATCGTTCCGGCAATGTGCAGGTGATGCTGCGCGACCGCTACGCCGGTCCGCATACGCCGGGTACGGCGAGCGGCAAAGCCTGGACCGCGGTGAGCTTTCGCAGCAACACCGGCGCGCTGGTCGAACTGACGCAGCCGGGCAAGGCGCAGAGCGGGGTGCGCAGCCTGCCTGGCGTGGTGATGCTAGGTGGCGGCGTGATCATCGAGGGCGGAGGCCAGATGCTGGGCGCGATCGGCGTGTCTGGCGCACCCGGCGGCGAGGCGGACGAAGCCTGCGCCAGGGCAGGCATCGCAGTGATTCAGGAGAGCCTGGAGTTTTAGACCGGGTGCGGATTACGCGGCGCCAAGATCGAAACTGCGCCTGACCATGATGCAGTCCTCCGACCCCGACTGAAACTCCCGGCACACCAGCGGCCGGTCAGCGTACACGCTGCAGCGCGTTGCGACGCCGATTTCACCGACCATAGCGGCGCAGCGGTTGGCGTGGCAGCGCATGCGCCCGTGTTCGAAATCGATCAGATCGTCCGGAATGTCCGCACCGTCGCCCTCGCCAATGAATGCAGGCCAGGATGCGGCGTATGCGCAGCATGCGCCACAGTGGCGGCAGTCAAATGACACTGCTGCGCCGCCTAAGTTCAGGCGTGGGCCGCTTGCGATCGATTCGATATTGCCGACCCGCGCAGCGCTTCGCGCGTCCGCCGCGAGGAAAGCAGCACCACGAAATCCGTGATGTGCGCCTGCTCTCGCAATCTGGCGAGTTGCGCCTCGTACACTTCCCTCACCGATTCGAATTCATGCCCGGTTTCCGTTACAAGCGCTTGCATAGCCTTGAGGTGCAGCCTTTCCTGATCGGAATCGTCGTAGAGTCGCGGCATCTGGAATTTCCTTTGAGTTGCGACCTGCATTCATGCGTTTGCCGCCGCGTTGCCTGGGTCTGCGTGCGGCGTATCGGAACCAAGTCGGCAGTGGATATACGGGAGCGGGAGCAGGAGCAGGCGCGATTATATTCGCCGCGCAAGGGCTCCGCCATCAATCCCGGGACTATTTTGCATGATAGCCTCGATCAGATTCAATGATAATGGGCGCACGGGCAATGAATTCTGAGCGCGAACGTATCTGAACTCTTCGCCGCATAGTCCTGATTCGACAACGCTAACGCGGGCAAGCGCTGCATCCTGCCGGATGCAGCGGCGCCGTTGTCACGAAACTGTCACATGCAATCCGCTTGCGCTCAGCTGCGACCGGGGAGGCCGTAGCTGAGCGCACGGCACGCAACGACCGCTTACGCGCGCTCGAACACCGCCGCGATGCCCTGCCCGCCGCCGATGCACATGGTCACGAGGGCGTAGCGTCCGCCGGTGCGCTGCAGTTCGTAGATCGCCTTGACCGTGAGCAGGACGCCGGTCGCGCCGATGGGATGGCCCAGCGCCACGGCCCCGCCGTTGGGATTGGTTTTGGCAGGGTCGAATTTGAGGTCGTTCGCCACGGCGCAGGCTTGTGCGGCGAACGCTTCGTTCGACTCGACCACGTCCATGTCGCTCACCTTGAGGCCGGCGCGCTCGAGCGCCAGGCGCACCGCGAGCACCGGGCCGATGCCCATGTATTTGGGATCGACGCCCGAGTGCCCGTAGGCGAGCAGGCGCGCCATCGGCTTCAATCCTTTCTTCGCAGCCGCGCCGGCTTCCATCAGAATCACCGCAGCTGCGCCGTCGTTGATGCCCGAGGCGTTGCCTGCCGTGACCGAACCGTCCTTCTTGAACACGGTCTTCAGCTTGGCCATGCCTTCCATGCTCGCGTCGGCACGCGGGTGCTCGTCGGTGTCGAACACGGTCACGCCCTTGCGCGTCTTGAGTTCGATCGGCAGGATCTGCTCCTTGAAATAACCCTTCTGGATCGCATTGATCGCGCGGCGGTGGCTCTCCACGGCAAATTCGTCCTGCTGCTTGCGCGTAATGCTCCATTTTTCGGCCACATTCTCGGCAGTGATGCCCATGTGCACCGTGTCGAAGGGATCGGTGAGCGCGCCCACCATCATGTCTACCGTGCCGCCGTCGCCCATGCGCTGGCCCCAGCGCAGCGTCGGCATCAGGTAGCCGCCGCGGCTCATCGATTCGGCCCCGCCGGCGAGCGCGATATCCGCGTCGCCGAGCAGGATGGCCTGGGCCGCGCTGACTATGGCCTGCATGCCGCTGCCGCACAGGCGGTTCAAGGTCATTGCCGGGGTGTGATGCGCCAGGCCCGCGTTGATCATGGCGACGCGCGACAGGTACATGTCCTTGGGTTCGGTGTGGATGACGTGGCCGAACACCACGTGGCCGACCTCGTTCGCGTCGATCTTCGCGCGCGCCACCGCTTCGCGCGCGACTTTGGCTGCCAGATCCGTCGGCGCGAAATCCTTCAGGGCGCTACCGTAATCACCGATTGCGGTGCGCACACCGCTCACCACCACGACTTGTCTGCTCATTTTGACCCTCCTCAAATAGGTACACGGCGCCGGGCGGTGCCTGCGGCGCCATTCATGCCGGCAGGCAATCTTACGCTCTTTTCCGTACATCAAACTACCGCCCGGATACCGCAATCGCCCCTCAATGTCATCATTTTGTAACACATTCGATGCCAAACTATTTCTTGTGCAAGCGGAGAAAACGCCGGCGGATCGTAGGCTTGCGCCAACTCGATCTAGATGTGCACAGGCATATCCACAGGCTTGGTGGGCGAATTTTCCGTGCCTGAGTCCGCAAATTGTGCTGTGCGCTCGGGCTGCCATGGCGTATGCACGCGTTCAGCTGCGGGGTGCTTTCATATTGGCCCGGTCTGCCAGCGGGTCGCGATCGAGGCAGAAAAAGTACATCAAAGGAGGGTGCAATGAAAAGCGTGACCGTCACCGGCGCACAACACAAGGTCTTGCAGATCCTTTCGCGCAAGGATATCGCGGCCATTCGAAGAAACCCCAAGCTCATTCCCGGCGCGAAGCATCTGCTGCTTGCGTGCAAGAAAGCCATCAGGAAGGTGGAAGGAATCCCGCAGTACGCCTCGCGCAAGAAGCGCGAAACCGCCTACCGGCACATTGTCGAGATCTGCCGCAAGGCGATAGCCGAAATCGAGCACTGACAGTCATCGATAGTAGCTCCGGCCTGGCAACCGGGCTTGCTGCAATGCAGTCACGTTTCTGTCATGCAACTGCGTTGGCCTCGCGCACATTCCGATCCGCGCCAGACCGCGTGCCGCAGCTGCAGTGGCCCTGAACTTCCAGGCTGGCGCGCGTTGATGCAGCCGGCACCCGAGGACCTGGTGCTGTCTGGAGCGGCGCAAACAACAATTCATACTTTCGTCAACACCCGGTAATTTTCGCGGTCTATCTTGCAGTCTGCGCGGCAGACCAGTTTCGGTCCGCCCCGACTACAACACAACAAGCAGGAGGAACGAAAATGATGGACCAAGAAGGCGATGCGCCGATCTCCGATAATCTGTTCCGGCTGACCCTGCCAGTGCGGCCCGCCGATATTCGGCAAGCCCTGGCGGACATCGTTGCGACTACCCGGCGCGAGTGGATGTCGCCGCTGCCGGTGGCAACTTCGCCGGATGGCCCCATGCTGAAGCGCGAGCGATTGGCGCAGCAATTGATCCGGCGTTCCCCGGGCGCAAGACGCGGTGCTACCCGACGTGCGCGGATCGGCCGGCAGGAATGGATAAAACATCTGGTACTGTTCGTGGAACTGGATCAAACGCCCGAGGGCACATCCTAGCGTTCGCGCCGGCGTCTGGCTGCAGAAATGCGCCTGTGCGGCTACAGCAGGATGTCGCGGCAGCGAGAGAGGCGCCGATAGATCATAGATACTGCTGGCCCAGGAACCAGGCAACTGCGGCGATGAAAGCGGAGCAGGGGATGGTCAGTACCCATGCCCAGACGATATTGCCGGCCACGCCCCAGCGCACCGCGTTGAACTTGTTCACCGAGCCGACGCCGACGATGGCGCCGGTAATCGTGTGGGTGGTGGAGACCGGGACTCCCAGCCAGGTCGCCAGAAACAGGGTAATGGCGCCGCCTGTTTCGGCGCAGGCGCCGCCTACGGGTTTGAGCTTGGTAATCTTCTGGCCCATGGTCTTGACGATGCGCCAGCCGCCGAACATGGTGCCCAGCGCCATCGCCGACTGACAGGCCATCACCACCCAGAACGGCAGGGCATCCTTTGGTCCCGTCACGTCGGCTGCGATCAGCAACATCCAGATGATGCCCATGGTTTTCTGTGCGTCGTTGCCGCCGTGGCCGAGGCTGTAGAGCGAGGCAGAGACGAACTGCAGCCGGCGGAACCAGCGGTCGATGCGGCGCGGGGTGGTGCCGGAGAATATCCATGATACGGCGAGCATCAGCGATGCGCCCAGGGCGAGGCCGAGCAGTGGCGAGAGTACGATGGCTGCCGTGGTCTTCAGAAAGCCTCCCGCTACGAGGGAGCCCACGCCGCCCTTGGCTACGCCCGCCCCCGCAAGGCCGCCGATCAGCGCATGCGAAGAGCTGGAAGGAATGCCGAAATACCAGGTGATGATGTTCCAGCTGATTGCGCCTATGAGCGCGCCGAACACCACATAGTGATCGACGACATCCGCATGGATGATGCCCTTGCCCACCGTGGCGGCGACCAGCAGGCCGAAGAACAGGAAGGCGATGAAATTGAAAAACGCGGCCCACAGGACCGCCCACTGCGGCCGCATCACGCGCGTCGACACGATGGTGGCTATGGAATTGGCCGCATCGTGAAATCCGTTGAGGAAATCGAATACGAGCGCCAACGCGATCAGGAACACGAGGATGTGCAGGCTCATCGGCGGGGCGCGTGTTCAGGGTTCATCAAGAAACGGGGGGACGCGTCCCCCCTTGCTTTCCCGAATTGGCAGCTGCAGGAAATTCATTTCGCAACGGATTCCCCAGTGCGGCCGTGCTCAGGCGTTTTCAATAACTATCCCCTGGATGATGTTGGCCACATCCTCGCAATGATCGGTCACCGTCTCCAGATGCTCATATACCGTGCGCAGCTTGATCAGTTCCTTGACGTCGGGTTCGTCGCGGAACAGGCGTCCGATGGCTGCGCGCATCACGTGGTCGGCATCGGACTCCAGCCGGTCGATATCGTGGCATATCGCCATGATCGCGTCGCCGTTGTCCATGCTGGAGAGCAGCCCCACGGCGCTTTTTACCTTTTCGCAGCATTCCACGCAGATATCCGAGAGCTTTTTCGCTTCCGCTGACAGGACGCGCACGTCGTACAGGAAGATGAGCTGCGCCGAGTCCTCGATCAGGTCGAGGATGTTGTCCATTTCCGAAATCAAATGATGGATGTCGTCGCGGTCGATCGGCGTAATGAAGGTCTTGTGCAGCAGTTCGATGGTGCTGCGGGTGATCTTGTCGCCGCGTTTTTCTATTGATTCGACATTGCGCGCGCGGCGCTCGAGGTCGTCGCCGTTGGCGATGAGCGCCGCGAGTTCGCGGCTGCCCTCGAGGATCAGCGCGGCGTGCTCGTTGAACAGGTCGAAAAACTTGCCTTCGCGCGGCATAAAGCGACTGAACATCGCAACCTCGTCTGAAAAATGAAACTATTGAAAGCGCTTTTCTTGGGTTGTCAGCAATGCTGGTGGGATACGCGATTGCCGCACTTTCGACGCGGAATTGTAACAACAGCCGCGGACCCTGTCCCGAAAAAAGCGGCCGGGCGCCTTTGCCTGCAATCCGGGCGCAGGCCGCGCCGGCAGCTACTCGTGCGCCAGTTCACCGAGCAGCATCAGTTGCGCCGAGCGCGGCAGGGTTCCGCGCGGATTCTTGCGCTTGTATACGCCGTCCGCGTTCATGTCCCAGGCCTGCCGGTTGTCCTTGAGGTAGGGTTTGAGTCCCTCCTTGATGACGCGTTGCCTGAGTTTCTTGTCGAGCACCGGAAAGCACAGCTCTACGCGGCGGAAGAAATTGCGGTCCATCCAGTCTGCACTCGACAGATAGACGCTTTCCTTGCCGCCGTTGTAGAAATAGAAAATGCGCGTGTGCTCGAGAAATCGCCCGACGATCGAGCGCACGCGGATGTGCTCCGACAGCCCCGGCACCCCGGGACGCAGCGCGCATACCCCGCGTATCACCAGGTCGACGCGCACCCCCGCCTGCGAGGCCGTGTAGAGCGCTTCGATCACCGTCGGTTCGAGCAATGCGTTCATCTTGGCGATGATGCGCGCGGGCTTTCCCGCCTTGGCGAGCCGCGTTTCGTTCTTGACCGCGGCCATGATGTTCGCGTGCAGGGTGAAGGGTGCCTGCCACAGGTGGTTCAGCGTTCCCGCCTTGCCCAGGCCGGTGAGCTGCTTGAACACCTCGTTGACGTCGGCGCAGACATTCTGGTTGCTGGTGAGCAGGCCGAAGTCGGTGTACAGGCGGGCGGTGCGCGGATGGTAATTGCCGGTGCCCAGGTGCGCGTAGCGGCGCAGCTTTGCGTCCTCGCGCCGCACCACCAGCGCCATTTTCGCATGGGTCTTGTGCGCGACCACGCCGTAGACGACGTGTGCGCCGACCTCCTCCAGCCGTTTCGCCCAGTTGATGTTGGCTTCCTCCTCGAAGCGCGCCATCAGTTCCACCACCACGGTCACCTCCTTGCCTCTGGCGGCCGCCTCGATCAGGGCTTCCATGATGGCGGAGTCGGTGCCGATGCGATAGACCGTCTGCTTGATCGCGACCACCAGCGGATCTTTGGCCGCTTCCTGGATGAAATTGACCACCGGGGTGAACGACTGGAACGGGTGGTGCAACAGCACGTCGCCCTTGCGCACAGCGGCAAAGACGTCGGCCCGCTTGGCGAGCGCCGCAGGCCGGCCGGGACGGAAGGTCGGGAACTGCAGGTCCGGCCGGTTGACCAGCTCGGGGATCTGCATCAGGCGCACCAGGTTCACCGGTCCGTTGACCCGGTACAGGTCGTCGGCACCGAGCTCGGTCTGCTGCAGCAGGAACTCGGCCATGGCCGGGGTGCAGTTGTCGGCGACCTCCAGGCGCACTGCCGCGCCCAGGTTGCGCAGCGGCAGCTCGCCCTGCAGCGCAGCGCGCAGATCTTTTACTTCCTCGTCATCGACGAACAGGTCGCTGTTGCGGGTTACGCGAAACTGGTAGCAGCCGCGCACGCTCATGCCGGCGAACAATTCCGTTGCGTGCTCGTGCAGAACGGAGGAGAGAAAGACGAAGCACTGGTCCTTGCCCGGACGCAGTTGGTCGGGCAGCCTGATCAGGCGCGGCAGGATGCGCGGCGCCTGCACGATCGCCGCGCGCGAGGCGCGGCCGAAGGCATCGCGACCCTCCAGTTCCACGGCGAAATTCAGGCTCTTGTTGAACACGCGCGGGAAGGGATGTGCGGGATCGAGGCCGATCGGCGTAAGCATGGGCATCATGTCGTTGAAGAAATAATCCCGGATCCAGTTGCGCTGCGCTTCGTTGAGGTCGTTGCGGCGCAGGAAACGCACTCCGGCTTTTTCCAGTTCGGGCAGGATGTTTTCGTTGAGCAGCCGGTATTGGCGTTCCACCAGTTCGTGCGCGACGCGGCTGACCGCGGCAAACGCGTCGCGCGGGTTCATGCCGTCGGGTCCGGCGCTGGACAGGTTGACGCCCATCGTTTCCTTGAGTTCAGCGACGCGGATTTCGAAGAATTCGTCCAGATTGCTGCTGACTATGCAAATGAATCGCAGGCGCTCGAGCAAGGGCGTGTCCGTATCCTCGGCCTGGGCCAGCACGCGGCGGTTGAATTCGAGGATGCCGATTTCCCGGTTGAGCAGCGGGATCTGCTTTGCGGACATTGGATATCGCTTCTGAAAAATGCTGACCGGATGGCGCAATGTAGCAGAAATGGCGTTCGCCATAGAAATCTGCAAAGGCGGCGCGCGGACCGTGCAAGTCCCGGCCTGAATTCATGGCCTAAATTCATTGCATGTCGAAGTTCCGGGTGCTAAGGTAATCCGGCCATGCAATACGAAACGCTAGCCGCGGTCGACCTGGGCTCCAACAGCTTTCATCTGCAGATCGGCCGTGTCGTCGAGGATCAGATCTACCTGCTCGACGGCTTGCGCGAGCCCGTGCGCCTGGGCGCGGGACTGACGCGCGACAAGCGCATCGACCGTGCCGCCCAGGTGCGCGCGCTGGACGCGCTGCGCCGCTTCTCCGACCGCTTGCGCGGTCTTCCCGCCGAGGCGGTGCGCGTGGTCGGTACCAATACGCTGCGCGTGGCCAAGAACTCGCGCCAGTTCCTGGCCGAGGCCAAGGAAACGCTGGGTTTTCCGATCGAAGTCATCGCTGGGCGCGAAGAGGCGCGGCTGATCTACATCGGCGTAGCGCACGGCCTGCCGCTCAGCCGGGAAAAGCGCCTGGTGATGGACATTGGCGGAGGTTCCACCGAGTTCATCATCGGCATCGGCGTGGAGCCCAAGCTCATGGACAGCCTGTACATGGGCTGCGTCAGCTTCAGCCTGAAATACTTCGCCGACGGCAAGATCGAGAAATCCACGTTCAAGCGGGCAGAACTCGCAGCCAGAAGCGAATTGCAGACCATCGTCAAGCAGTACACGCGTCACGGGTGGGCAGAGGCGGTCGCATCCTCGGGTACGGCGCGCTCGATAGCCTCGATTCTCGAAGCAAACGGCTGGAGCGAGCACGGCATTACTGCGCCGGGTCTGGAAAAGCTCAGGAGCGCGATCCTCAAGGCGGGCGAGGTCGAGCGCGTGGAGCTGGCCGGCCTGCGCGAGGACCGCAGGTCCATACTCCCGGGCGGCCTCGCCATCATGTGCGCCGCATTCGAGGAGCTGGGCATGGAGCATATGAGCGTGTCGGATGCGGCACTGCGCCAGGGCGTGCTCTACGATTTGCTCGGTCGCGTGCAAAAGCACGACATGCGCGAGGTTACGGCGCGCCAGTTCATGCGCCGCTATCACGTCGACACGGCGCAGGCGCAACGCGTGGCGGCTCTGGCGGCGAGGCTGTATCGGCATCTGCACGGGACCGAGGGCGACCCCCATGCGGCGCAGACGCTCGCGTGGGCAGCCGGTTTGCACGAGATCGGCATTTCCATCGCACACAACGGCTACCACAAGCACTCGGCCTATGTAATCGCCAACGCCGACATGCCCGGTTTCTCGCGCATGGAGCAGTCGCAGCTGGCGCGGCTGGTGCTCGCCCATCGCGGCAAGATGGCCAAGCTGCAGGATCTGAGCCCGGACCCGGGCGAATGGGACCTGGTGTTCTGCCTGCGCCTAGCGAGTTTGTTTTGCCGCAGCCGCACCGATTTCGACCTGCCGCGGCTCGAGTGCGAGCTGACCGAGAGCGGCTTTCGCCTGTTGCTGCCGCAGGACCTGCTGGAAGAGCGACCCCTGAGCGCAGCGGCGCTCGCCGACGAGGCGGACGAATGGAGGTCGATCGGCTTGCGCCTGGAAGTGAAGCCGCTGCGCGATGCCGCCTCGAAGGCGGCCTGACGGAACCACAGTTTCTAAACCAAATCCGGACTGACGACGGCGCGCAGGATATGCTCGCCAGCGCGGTTGGCGAACCACCACAGCGCACCTTTCTTGATGGTCCAGTCGGCCGGCTCTCCCGCGAGCAGGCTGGCGGCGAGTTGCCCCAGCGTGGGCTGGTGGCCCACCACCAGAACCGCGCTCCCGCGCTGCGGCCAGCCGGTCACGGCAATAATATCGTCAATACTGGCCTGCAGGCCTATGCGAGGATCCGTGGTGTAGGGCAGATCCAGCGCAGCGGCGGTTTGCTGCGCACGCTTTGCCGGGCTCGCCAGGATCAGGCAGTGGCTGGGCAGCCTGGGCCGCAGCCATTGCGCCACCTGCGCGGCCTGGCGCAAGCCTTTCTTGGTGAGGGCGCGCCCGGAGTCGGGCGTCCCGTCCTCGGCTTCGGCATGGCGCCAGAGCAACAGTTCCGCGCTTGAATCAGCCGTGTTCTGAGTCATGGTGCGTTTCCCTGGGTCTAGCTGCGTGCAACAGTGTGCGCCGTTCCCGACGGGTCAGGCCGGCCAGCCCAGCAGCGTTGCCGCGCCGGTGAGCATGAACAGGCCTGCCGCAGTCAAGCGTATCGCTTTCATCGGCAGGCGCGTAGCCAGCCTCTCGCCTATCATGACGGCGGGCACGTTGGCCAGCATCATGCCCAGCGTCGTGCCCAGCACCACTGCCGCCAGGCTGTCGAAACGCGCGGCCAGCGCCACGGTTGCAAGCTGTGTCTTGTCCCCCATTTCGGCGAGGAAGAAGGCAATCAATGCGGTGACGAATGCGCCGGCGCGGTGCAGTTTCGGATCGTCGTCCAGCGCGTCCGGATGCAGCGCCCACAGGCCGAAGCCGATGAACAACAGCCCTGTCACCCACAGCATCGTGGCCGGACCGGCCAGGTGCGCGAGCCAGGCGCCGAGCGATCCGGCGAGCGCGTGATTGGCAATGGTCGCCACGAGGATGCCGGCGATGATGGCCCAGGGCTGGCGCAGCCGCGCCGCAAGAATGAAGGAAAGCAGCTGCGTCTTGTCGCCGATTTCGGCAATGGCGACCAGCAATGTGGAGGTCAGGAAAGCTTCCAAGTGGCGCGCGGGCGTGGGCGGGGAGCAAGCAGGCTGGGCGCGTGCGCCACCGTACGCGCCCAAACTATGTCTTGTGCGGGCAATCCGTTTTGACGCAATCGACGTACAAATGCAGCGAGTGTTCGCTGATGACGAAACCACGCGACTTGGCGATTTTGATCTGGCGCTTTTCGATCTCGGGATCGTAGAACTCTTCGACCCGCCCGCACTGCATGCACACCAGGTGATCGTGATGGGTGCCTACATTGAGTTCGAACACGGCGCGGCCGGATTCGAAATGATGCCGCTGCAGCAAGCCGGCATGCTCGAACTGGGTCAGCACGCGATAGACCGTGGCCAGGCCCGTGTCCAGTCCGTCCGCTACCAGGAGCTTGTACACGTCCTCTGCAGACAGGTGCCGGACCTTGCTTTTTTCGAACAGATTTAGAATCTTGAGCCGAGGTGCGGTGACCTTGAGGCCGATGGTCTTGAGATCTTCAGGTTTGCTCATGTTTGTCGGTGTGCCTGGTCAATGGGACTGCTAAAGTGGGTTATGATATAGCGTTTTACGCTCCCGGAAAACGGCTTCTCCCCATGTTTTTACGCGTACTGGCTGCAATAGCTGTAATTCTCCTCGCATCCTGCAGTTCCAGCAGTGGGCGCACATTGGGCATCAAGCCTTACCGCATCGAAATCCAGCAGGGCAATTTCATTTCCCAGGAAATGATATCGCAATTGAAGCTGGGCATGAGCAAGGATCAGGTGCGCTACCTCCTGGGGACGCCTTTGATCACCGACAGCTTTCATGCCGAACGCTGGGACTATGTGTTCCGGCGCCAGAGAGTGAATTCCACCGAATTGGAGCATCGCAAGCTTGCGGTGTTCTTCGAGGACGGCAAGCTCAAGCGCATCGAAGGCGATGCGATACCCGCGGCACAGGCGGATTCCACCGCGCCCGAGACGGCCGTAGCGCGGCCGGTCCTGCCCCCGGATATGCCGGATGCGAACACCACACAAGCCGCAAGCGGCCAGGCCAAGCCGGCGCATGCAGGCGTCGCCGGACGGCCTGGCGCAGAGACCGCCGCGCCGGCACCGGAGCAGCCGCAGGAAAAGAGCTGGTGGCAGAAACTGAAGGAAAAGTTTTGACGGGGGCAGGATGAAAATCGCTATCGCCGGCAGCACCGGGCGCATGGGGCGCACCCTGATCGAGGCGATCCTGGCCAGCGCGGACCTGCAGTTGTCCGCCGCGCTGGAAGTCGCGGCCAGCCCGCAACTAGGCAAAGACGCGGGCGAGGCCTTGGGCAGCGCCTGCGGTATCCGCGTCAGCGCGGATTATGCCGCTGGCATCGGAGCCTCCGACTGCCTGATCGATTTCACTCGTCCTGAGGGCAGCCTGCTGCACCTCGATGCCTGCGTCATGGCGGGCAAGAGCATGGTGATAGGCACCACCGGCTTCGACGCCGAAGGCAAAAAGCGCATCGCCGCTGCGTCGAAGCGTATCCCCATCGTGTTCGCGCCGAATATGGCGGTCGGCGTCAATGCCGCCATCAAATTGGCGCAAGTCGCCGCGAACATCCTGGGCGACGCCTACGACGTCGAAATCATCGAGGCGCATCACCGGCACAAGGTCGACGCACCCTCGGGCACCGCGCTCAAGCTGGGCGAGGTGGTGGCCGCCGCGCTGGGCCGCGATCTCAAAAGCTGTGCCGTGTACGGGCGCGAGGGCGACACCGGCGAGCGCGACGCGAAGAGCATCGGCTTTCACTCCGTGCGCGGGGGCGATATCGTGGGTGAGCACACGGTGATCTTTGCCGGCAGCGGCGAGCGCGTCGAAGTCACCGTGCGTTCGCAAAGCCGCGTAACCTACGCCACGGGGGCGCTGCGCGCAGCGCGCTTCCTCGGCGGCAAGGCCGCAGGTCTATACGACATGAAGGACGTGCTCGGGCTCGCTTAGAGTTCATTTCAACGTGAGGGGATACATCCCCTCATGCTCCCCTGGGGGGGGTGAGCACTCGCCAGCGGCGCGGTTTGCGGCGCTGCTTCATTCCGGGTTATAATCGCGGTGCAAATTGGACGGGACGGAACCTTGCTGTTTCTGTCCCGTTTCTGTATATAAATCCTGGAGTTAGCCCTGTCTTCGCCGTTCCCGCCCGCCATTCTCGCGCTCGCTGACGGAACGGTATTCAGCGGTATCGGCGTGGGCGCCGCCGGAAGTTCGGCCGGCGAGGTGGTGTTCAACACCGCCATGACCGGTTACCAGGAAATTCTCACCGATCCCTCGTATTGCCGCCAGATCGTCACGCTGACCTATCCGCATATCGGCAATACCGGCGTCAACCAGGAAGATCAGGAGTCGGCGCAGCTGCATGCGGCCGGGCTGGTGATTCGCGACCTCCCTCTGCGGGTATCGAATTTCCGCAGCGAGCATAGCCTGCCCGACTACCTCATAGCCAACAAGATCGTCGCCATCGCCGGCATCGACACGCGCAAGCTCACCCGCATCCTGCGTACCGGCGGAGCGCAGGCAGGATGCCTGCTCAGTGCTGCGCAAGACGGGAATCTGGGCGAGGCTGAGCTGACGCGCGCCCTGGCTGCGGCGCGCGCGTTTCCGGGGCTCGCCGGCATGGATCTGGCGAAAGTGGTGTCGGCGCGCGAGCCCTACGATTGGGACGAAGGCGCATGGCGACTGGGCAAGGGGCACGGCAGGACCGACAGCCATCGCTTCCATGTCGCCGCCTACGATTTCGGCGTCAAGCGCAACATCCTGCGCCTGCTGGCCGAGCGCGGCTGCAAGGTGACGGTGTTTCCAGCGCAGACCCCGGCCCAGGCGGTGCTGGCCACCAGGCCTGACGGCGTTTTCCTTTCCAACGGACCGGGCGATCCCGAGCCCTGTACCTATGCCATCGATGCCATAGGCGAAATCGTCGACGAGGGCATGCCTACCTTCGGCATCTGCCTGGGTCACCAGTTGCTGGGCCTCGCCTCCGGCGCGAAGACCATGAAAATGAAGTTCGGCCACCACGGTGCCAATCATCCGGTCAAGGATCTGGACACGGGGCGAGTCGCGATCACCAGCCAGAATCACGGCTTCGCCGTGGACGCGGCGACGCTGCCTGCCAATCTGCGCCCGACCCATGTTTCGCTGTTCGACGGCAGCCTCCAGGGCATGGCGCGCACCGACCGGCCCGCGTTCTGCTTCCAGGGCCATCCCGAGGCGAGCCCGGGTCCGCACGACATCGGCTACCTGTTCGATCGTTTTGTAAAACTGATGGAAGCAAGAAGAGGATGAGCCCGCCGGGTCTTGAAGGACGCAAAGGCATTTCCCGGTTCCGCTATCCGGTGGGATGCATCGCGCTGCGGGCGGTCTGTCGCTGATGCCGAAACGAACCGATATCCGCAGCATTCTGATCATCGGTGCCGGCCCGATCATCATCGGCCAGGCCTGCGAGTTCGACTATTCCGGCGCGCAAGCCTGCAAGGCGCTGCGCGAGGAAGGCTACAAGGTCATCCTGGTGAATTCCAATCCGGCGACCATCATGACCGATCCGGAGATGGCCGATGTCACCTATATCGAGCCGGTGACCTGGCAGATGGTCGAGGCCATCATCGCCAAGGAACGCCCGGACGCGCTGCTGCCGACCATGGGAGGGCAGACGGGCTTGAATTGCGCCCTCGACCTCGCGAAGCACGGCGTGCTGGAAAAATACGGGGTCGAATTGATAGGCGCCTCGCGCGAGGCCATCGACAAGGCGGAAGACCGGGAGAAATTCAAGCAGGCGATGAAATCGATCGGCCTGGACTGCCCGCGCTCCATGCTCGCGCACAGCATGGAAGAGGCGCTGCAGGTGCAGGCGCCGATCGGCTACCCGGTGGTGATCCGGCCTTCGTTTACGCTCGGCGGTTCCGGCGGCGGGATAGCGTACAACCGCGAGGAGTTCGTGGCGATCTGCGAACGCGGCCTCGATGCCTCGCCGACCAAGGAGCTGCTGATCGAGGAATCGGTGATCGGCTGGAAAGAGTTCGAGATGGAGGTGGTGCGCGACAAGGCCGACAACTGCATCATCATCTGTTCGATCGAGAACCTCGATCCGATGGGCGTGCACACGGGCGACTCGATCACCGTGGCACCGGCGCAAACGCTGACAGACAAGGAATACCAGATCATGCGCAATGCCTCGATCGCGGTGTTGCGCGAGATCGGGGTGGAAACCGGCGGCTCCAATGTGCAGTTCGCGATCAACCCGGCCGACGGCAAGATGATCGTGATCGAGATGAATCCGCGCGTATCGCGCTCCTCCGCTCTCGCCTCCAAGGCGACGGGCTTTCCCATCGCCAAGATCGCTGCCAAGCTTGCCGTGGGCTACACCCTGGACGAACTTGCCAACGAGATCACCGGAGGCGCGACGCCGGCTTCGTTCGAGCCGAGCATCGACTACGTCGTCACCAAGATCCCGCGCTTCGCTTTCGAGAAATTTCCTCAGGCGAACAGCCGTTTGACCACCCAGATGAAATCGGTGGGCGAGGTGATGGCCATAGGCCGCACTTTCCAGGAGTCGTTCCAGAAGGCCCTGCGCGGCCTCGAGACCGGCGCCGACGGTCTGGACGAAAAGACCACCGATCCGGACGTGCTCGAGACCGAACTCGGCGACCCCGGGCCGGAGCGCATCTGGTACGTGGCGGACGCGTTCCGCTGCGGCCTCTCGTTCGAGCAGATCCAGCGCGATACGCACATCGACCCCTGGTTCCTTGCGCAGATCGAGGATTTGCTGAGGCAGGAACGGGAATTGAAAGGCAAGCACCCGCAGGACCTCGATGCGCCGGCGCTGCGCACCCTCAAGCGCAACGGCTTTTCCGACCGGCGCTTGGCCACACTGCTCGCGGCGACCGAACGCGAGGTGCGCGAACGCCGGCATGCGCTCGATGTGCGGCCGGTATACAAGCGCGTTGATACCTGCGCTGCGGAGTTCGCGACCAATACCGCGTACATGTATTCCACCTACGAGGAAGAGTGCGAAGCGAACCCGACCGGTCGCAAGAAGATCATGGTGCTCGGGGGAGGGCCCAACCGCATCGGTCAGGGCATCGAGTTCGACTACTGCTGCGTGCATGCCGCGCTCGCACTGCGCGAGGACGGCTTCGAGACCATCATGGTCAATTGCAACCCGGAGACGGTCTCGACCGATTACGACACCTCCGACCGGCTCTACTTTGAGCCGCTCACGCTGGAGGACGTGCTCGAGATCGTGGACAAGGAGAAGCCCTACGGGGTGGTGGTGCAATACGGCGGGCAGACGCCGCTGAAGCTTGCGCGCGACCTGGAGGCAAACGGCGTGCCCATCATCGGCACCAGCCCGGACATGATCGACGTCGCCGAGGACCGCGAGCGCTTTCAGAAGCTGTTGCAGGACCTCAAGCTGAAACAGCCGCCCAACCGCACCGCGCGCAACGAGACCGACGCGCTCGTGCTGGCCGCGGAAATCGGTTATCCGCTGGTGGTGCGCCCGAGTTACGTGCTCGGCGGCCGCGCGATGGAGATCGTGCACGAACAGCGCGACCTCGAGCGCTACATGCGCGAGGCAGTGAAAGTCTCCAACGATTCGCCGGTGCTGCTCGACCGCTTCCTCAATGACGCGATCGAGGTGGACGTGGACGCAATCTGCGACGGCCGGCATGTGATGATCGGCGGCATCATGGAACACATCGAACAGGCGGGCGTGCATTCGGGCGACTCCGCCTGCTCGCTGCCGCCGTTCTCGCTTTCTGCCGAGCTGCAGCGCGAGCTGCGGTCGCAGACGGTGCAGATGGCGATGGCGCTGAATGTAGTCGGCCTGATGAACGTGCAGTTTGCGATCCAGAACGGCACGGTGTTCGTGCTCGAAGTCAATCCGCGCGCCTCGCGCACCGTGCCCTTCGTCTCCAAGGCGACGGGTTTGCCGCTGGCCAAGATTGCGGCGCGCTGCATGGCAGGCGCGAGTTTGAGGGAGCAGGGCCTGGTCGTCGATGACGTGGTGAAGGAAGCGGCGCCACCGTATTATTCGGTCAAGGAAGCCGTGTTTCCGTTCATAAAATTTCCCGGTGTCGATACCATACTCGGACCGGAAATGAAGTCTACGGGCGAGGTCATGGGCGTGGGAGAGTCCTTCGGCGAAGCCTTCGTCAAGTCGCAGCTCGCCGCCGGGGTGAAGCTGCCCGCTACCGGCAAGGTAATCATCAGCGTCAGGAACAGCGACAAGCAGGCAGCGGTGCAGGTCGGGCGCGAACTGCTCGAACTCGGCTTCAGCCTGCTCGCCACGCGCGGCACGGCGCAGGTGCTGACGCACAACGGGATCAGCGTCACTGCGGTCAACAAGGTGGGTGAAGGACGGCCGCATATTCTGGACATGATCAAGAACGGCGAAATCAGCCTGATCGTGAATACCGTGGACGAAAAGCGCAGCGCGGTGCAGGACTCGTGGGCGATACGCAACGGCGCACTTCAGGGTCGCGTTACGTATTACACTACGATTGCCGGCGCCCGCGCAGCCTGTACCGGCATGCGCCACATTCAGGGCCTGGTACCCTACGCTTTGCAGAGCCTGCATCAAAGGCTGGTTTAAACTAGGATTGCATGAACATGAGCAAGACCCCCCTTACGATCAAGGGCGCCGAACTGCTGCGCGCCGAATTGCAGCGATTGAAAACGGTCGACCGGCACAGCGTGATCGCCGCGATCGCCGAAGCGCGCTCCCACGGCGACCTGTCTGAGAACGCCGAGTACGACGCCGCCAAGGAGCGGCAGAGCTTCATCGAAGGCCGCATCGCCGAGGTCGAGAGCAAACTCGCCAACGCGCAGGTAATCGATCCGAAGCTGCTCGATGCAGACGGTCGCTGCGTATTCGGCTCTACTGTGGACCTGCAGGAACTGGAAAGCGGCGACAAGGTGACTTACCAGATCGTCGGCGACGACGAGGCCGATATCAAGCACGGCAAGATTTCCATCGGCTCGCCCATCGCACGCGCGCTGATCGGCAAATACGCGGGCGACGTGGTCGAAGTACAGGCGCCCGGGGGCGTGCGCGAACTGGAAATAATTGACGTACGCTACGAATAGGATGAGTCGCCCGTGTTCGTAAAATCGGTCGGGGGCGACGTGGTCGAAGTACAGGCGCCCGGGGGCGTGCGCGAACTGGAAATAATTGACGTACGCTACGAATAGGAAAGCTAGCCCGTATTCGCGGGCGCGGATCGCAATTACTCGCCCTGATAGCTTTTTTTCGTTCGTCGCGGCTGCTTGCGCGCGGCGCGTTTCTTCGGCACATCCGCGGACGGCTCCCGGTATTCCCGGTACACCACCAGCACCTTGCCGATGTGCTGCACCGGGGAGGCGTCGGTGCGATTGCAGATTTCGCCCAGCATGGCCTGGCGCAGGTCACGGTCGTCGCCGGTCACGCGAATCTTGATCAGGTCGTGCGCCTTAAGGCAGGTGTCTATTTCCTTGAGTACCGAAGCCGACAGGCGTTGGTTGCCCACCGTCACCACTGGGCTGAGTGCGTGCGCCCGCGCTTTGAGCAGTTTGCGCTCGGAAGAGGAGAGGGATTTCATGGTGAATGCAATCGCAAAACTCGATTGTAACAGCCCGATAAGGCTATGAGTCGCAGCAAGACCAGCAAGGCGTGGCTGCGCGAGCACATCAACGACCCCTATGTGCAGAAAGCCAGGGCCGAAGGCTATCGTTCGCGCGCTGCCTACAAACTGCTGGAATTGGACCGAAAAGACCGGCTGCTCGCCCCCGGTCAGCTGGTGGTCGACCTGGGCGCGGCACCCGGCAGCTGGTCCCAGGTTGCAGCGGCGAAACTGGGCGCCAAAGGCCGGGTGGTGGCGGTGGACCTGCTGCCGATGGAGCCCTTGCCGGGCGTATCGTTCCTGCAGGGCGATTTTCGCGAGCAGGAGATACTCGACGCGCTGTTGCTCGCCTTGGGCGGGAGCAAGGCAGACCTTGTAATCTCCGATCTTGCACCCAATATCTCAGGGATCGGGGTAAGCGACCAGGCCCGATCGATGTACCTGGCTGAACTGGCGCTAGAATTTGCCGGGAAATGCCTGAAACCTGGAGGGTCTTTGTTGGTCAAAGTCTTTCAGGGAGCCGGTTTTACCGAATTTCTGGCGGCCATGCGCATAGCCTTCACCAAAGTGGGGTCGCGCAAGCCCGATGCTTCGCGCGGTCGCTCGAGCGAAATGTATTTGCTGGGGAGAAATCTGAAAGCCTAGGGCGCGCGGGCAGCCGCGAGATTCCCGCCGCTACGCGGGGGGCTAACCCCTGGGCCGGTAACCCTGTAAAATGTCCGATTGGCAGCAATAGTTGCATAGGAACCTAATGAACAACATGTTCAAGAATCTCGTGATCTGGCTGGTAATCGGCATGGTGCTGATGACCGTATTCAACCAGTTCAACACGCGCCAGGTCACCCAGGCGGCGATGGACTATTCCCAGTTCTACGAGGAGGTCAAGTCCGGGCGCATCGCCGAGGTGGTAATCGAGGGGCGCAACCTCAAAGCCAAGACTACCGAAGGCAAAGCCATCACCAGCTACTCGCCTGGCGATATCTGGCTCATTTCCGACCTGCTCAAGTACGGGGTCAAGGTCAAGGCGAAGCCGGAGGAGGAACCGTCGCTGCTGATGAACATCTTCGTTTCCTGGTTTCCGATGCTGCTGCTGATCGGCGTATGGGTGTTTTTCATGCGCCAGATGCAGGGCGGCGGCCGCGGCGGCGCTTTTTCCTTCGGAAAATCGCGCGCGCGCATGCTGGACGAATCGACCAACACCGTTACCTTCGCCGACGTGGCCGGCTGTGAAGAGGCCAAGGAAGAGGTGTCGGAACTGGTCGATTTCCTGCGCGATCCGTCCAAGTTCCAGAAGCTCGGCGGGCGCATTCCCAAGGGCGTGCTGATGGTGGGCAACCCGGGAACGGGCAAGACGCTGCTCGCGCGCGCTATCGCCGGCGAAGCCAAAGTGCCGTTTTTCTCGATCTCGGGCTCAGATTTCGTCGAGATGTTCGTAGGCGTGGGCGCGGCGCGCGTGCGCGACATGTTCGAGCAGGCGAAAAAGCACGCGCCCTGCATCGTGTTCATCGATGAAATCGACGCCGTCGGCCGCCAGCGCGGCGCGGGACTGGGCGGCGGCAATGACGAGCGCGAACAGACGCTGAACCAGTTGCTGGTCGAAATGGACGGTTTCGAGGCTACCGCCGGTGTGATCGTCATCGCCGCGACCAACCGCCCCGACGTGCTCGACCCGGCGCTGATGCGCCCGGGGCGCTTCGACCGGCAGGTGGTGGTGCCGCTGCCGGACATCCGCGGCCGCGAACAGATCCTGCTGGTGCACATGCGCAAGGTGCCGATGGCGCCCGATGTCAAGGCCGACATTATCGCTCGTGGCTGCCCCGGATTTTCCGGCGCCGACCTGGCCAATCTCGTGAACGAAGCCGCATTGTTCGCCGCGCGCCATAACAAGCGCCTGGTCGACATGGAGGATTTCGAGCGCGCCAAGGACAAGGTCATCATGGGCGCGGAGCGGCGCTCCCTGGTGATGCCCGAGGAGGAGCGGCGCAACACCGCCTATCACGAATCCGGCCACACGGTGGTGGCGAAACTGTTGCCCAAGACCGATCCGGTGCACAAAGTGACCATCATCCCGCGCGGACGGGCGCTCGGCGTGACCATGCAGCTGCCGGTGGAGGACCGCTACAGCATGGATCGCGAGCGCCTGCTGTCCACCATCGCGGTGCTGTTCGGCGGGCGCATCGCCGAAGAGATATTCATGCACCAGATGACCACCGGCGCGTCGAACGACTTCGAGCGCGCCACCGAAATGGCGCGGCGCATGGTGACGCAGTGGGGCATGTCGGACGCGCTCGGGCCGATGGTCTACGGCGAAAACGAGGGCGAGGTGTTCCTCGGCCGTTCGATCACCACGCACAAGAATGTTTCCGAGGTGACGCTGCAGAAGGTCGATCAGGAGATACGCCGCATCATCGACGAGCAGTATGCGCTGGCGCGGCGCCTGATCGAGGAAAACAGGGACAAAGTTGAGATCATGACCAAGTCGCTGCTCGAGTGGGAGACGCTGGACGCCGATCAGCTGAACGACATCATGGAGGGCAAGGCCCCGCGTCCGCCCAAACCCACCCAATCCGGCACTACGCCGCCGCCACCGCCGCCGCAGAAAGACGGCGCAGCCGGCGCTGCCGCTCCTGCGGCGACCTAGTTCTCCGGCGATACGGTGTCCCCGTTAGACGCGCGTCCCGGGCGCGCCGACGGTACCTTCGGTACGGCACCGATGACTGCCCGGCTTCAATGCGGGCGCTTCAGGTTTTCCCTGGAGCGACCCCTCATCATGGGCGTGGTCAACATTACGCCCGATTCGTTTTCGGACGGCGGCCGGTTTTTCGCTCCCGCCGACGCCATTGCACATGCGCGCAAGCTGATCGAGGAGGGCGCGGACCTCATCGACCTCGGCGCCGAGTCCAGCCGGCCGGGCGCAGCAGAGGTGGTGAGCGCGGATGAAGAATTGCGCCGCCTGCTGCCGGTGCTCCAGGGCTTGCGCGACCTGCCGCTTTCGGTCGACACGGTCAAGCCCGAGGTGATGCGCGCGGCGCTCGCCGAGGGTGCGGCCATGATCAACGACGTCAACGCATTGCGCGCGCCCGGCGCGGTGGCGGCAGTGGCCGCCGCCGACGCCGCGGTGTGCCTGATGCACATGCAGGGCAGCCCCGGCACCATGCAGCAGCATCCGCGCTATGCCGATGTGGTGGCGGAGGTGAAAGCGTTTCTGCTGGAGCGCATCGAGAGCGTGTGCGCGGCGGGGATCGCGCGCGAGCGCGTGGTGGCCGACCCCGGCTTCGGCTTTGGCAAGACGCTCGAACACAACCTCGAACTGCTGCGCCATCTGCGCGAATTCGCCGCGCTGGGGGTGCCGCTGCTCGCCGGCTGGTCGCGCAAATCCTCGCTCGGGCAGATCACCGGCAGGCCGGCGGGAGAGCGCCTGGCCGCAAGCATTGCCGCGGCCCTGATTGCGGCGCAAAATGGCGCTGCGATTTTGCGTGTGCACGACGTTGCGCAGACGCGCGACGCGCTCTCGGTGCTTGCGGCAGTGGAAAAAAGAAAATGAGCAGAAGGTATTTCGGAACGGATGGAATCCGCGGCCTGGTGGGCGAGCCGCCGATCACGCCGGATTTCATGGTGCGCCTGGGCTATGCCGCGGGCGAGGTGCTGGTGCGCCGCGCACAATTGTCCCCGGGCTTGCGGCCGGCGGTGCTGATCGGCAAGGACACGCGCGTCTCCGGTTACATGCTCGAGGCTTCGCTGGAGGCGGGATTTGCCGCTGCGGGCGTGGACGTGATGTTGTCCGGTCCGATGCCGACGCCGGCCGTCGCCTACCTCACCCGCGCGCTGCGGCTGCAGGCGGGTGTGGTGATCAGCGCCTCGCACAATCCGTATCCGGACAACGGTATCAAGTTCTTTTCCGGCGACGGCAACAAGCTTGCGGATGCGGTGGAGGCCGAGATCGAGGCGCAACTGGAGCAGCCGATGCGCTGCCGGGCTTCGGCGCAGCTGGGCAAGGCGCGGCGCATAGACGACGCCGCCGGCCGCTACATCGAATTTTGCAAGAGCACGTTTCCCAACAAGCGGGACCTGCGCGGCCTGAAAATCGTGGTCGACTGCGCCAACGGGGCGGCTTATCACATCGCGCCGCACGTGTTTCACGAACTTGGCGCCGACGTGGTGGCGATAGGCGTCAACCCGGACGGATTCAACATCAACGACCTGGTAGGCGCCACCAGCCCGGAGTCGCTGCAGCTGGCGGTGAAGCAGCACAAGGCCGACCTGGGTATCGCACTGGATGGGGACGGCGACCGCCTGGTGATGGTGGATGAGCGCGGACTCATCTACGACGGAGACCAGCTGTTGTACGTAATTGCGCGCATGCGTGCCGCGAATGGCGTAGTCCCCGGCGTAGTTGGCACGCTCATGAGCAATCTGGCACTGCAGCGCGCTCTGGAGGATGAGGGCATAGCCTTCGCCCGCGCCAGAGTGGGCGACCGCTACGTGCTCGAACTGCTGCACGAAAAGGGCTGGCAGCTGGGCGGCGAGAATTCCGGCCATATCATCTGTCTGGAAAAGCACACCACGGGCGACGCGCTGGTGTCCGCGCTGCAGGTCCTGACGGCTGTGCAAGAGAGCGGAACCAAGCTGGCTGAGCTGTGCCGCAAACTCACGCTCTATCCGCAAAAGCTGGTGAATGTAAGGATCAGCAAGGGTTTCGATTGGGAGGCAAACGCGGCGGTGGGCAAAGCAAAGGATGCAGCCGAACGCGAATTGGGCCGCGCCGGGAGGGTGCTGCTGCGGCCCTCGGGCACCGAGCCGGTGCTGCGGGTGATGGTCGAGGGCGAAGACGGGGCCAAGGTGAATGCCCTTGCGGCGATGTTGGCGGAGCAGGTCAGACTCGCAGCTGCCTAGCGCAGGGTGGTGATTCATATCTCGACACCTGCGCGCTGCGCGCGCCGACCGTGCTTTCTGTATGGATGAAAAGTGCATCCATACAGAAAGCACGGTCATGCATAAAAGCAACAATGGTTTGGGTTAGTTCTTACACAAGATCGTCGATTGTGCGCGGATGTGCTTTTCATCCGCACGCAATCGACGATCCGCGCGGACGGGACGCCGTCCGCGCAAGTCAGCCTACGCCACTATATTACCGGCCGGTTAACCAAACCGGCCGGTTATATAGTCTTCGGTTTCTTTTCTGCCTGGGTTGATGAAGATCTTGTCGGTGATGTCGAACTCGATCAGCTTGCCCAGATACATGTAGGCGGTATAGTCGGACACGCGCGCCGCCTGCTGCATGTTGT
>JACZJV010000125.1 GCA_014860355.1 Burkholderiales bacterium
CAGGGACTCGTTTTGCTGTTCCCTGGCTTGCGCCAACCTCTGACCTCAGTCTCTAACCCTTACTCCATCACCTTGGCAACGACGCCGGCACCCACAGTGCGCCCGCCCTCGCGGATGGCAAAGCGCAGCCCCTGCTCCATCGCGATCGGCGCTATCAGCGTCACCACCATATTCACGTTGTCCCCAGGCATCACCATCTCCACACCCGCAGGCAACTCGCAACTCCCGGTCACGTCCGTCGTGCGAAAGTAAAACTGCGGCCGGTACCCAGGGAAGAACGGCGTATGCCGCCCGCCCTCGTCCTTGCTCAGGATGTACACCTCGCACTCAAACTTGGTGTGCGGGTTGATGCTCGCCGGCTTTGCCAGTACCTGCCCGCGCTCCACCTCCTCGCGCTTGGTCCCGCGCAGCAGCACCCCGATGTTGTCCCCCGCCTGACCCTGGTCCAAGAGCTTCCTGAACATCTCCACGCCCGTGCACACCGTCTTCAGCGTCGGCTTCAGACCCACAATCTCAATATCTTCGCCCACCTTCACCACGCCGCGCTCCACCCGACCGGTCACCACCGTGCCACGCCCGGAGATCGAAAACACATCCTCCACAGGCATCAGAAACGGCCCGTCGATCGCCCGCTTGGGCTCCGGAATATAGGAGTCCAGCGCATCGGCAAGCTTGTGGATCGAGCCCTCGCCCATCTCGCTCTTGTCGCCTTCGAGCGCCTTCAACGCCGAGCCGATGATGATCGGCGTATCGTCGCCCGGAAACTCGTACTTGGAGAGCAGCTCGCGCACTTCCATCTCCACCAACTCAAGCAGCTCCTTGTCGTCCACAAGGTCAGCTTTATTCATATAAACAATGATGTAGGGCACACCCACCTGCCGCGCCAGCAAAATGTGCTCGCGCGTCTGCGGCATCGGACCATCGGCCGCAGACACCACCAGTATCGCCCCGTCCATCTGCGCCGCACCCGTGATCATGTTCTTGATGTAGTCCGCATGCCCCGGACAGTCCACGTGCGCATAGTGCCGCGCCTTCGTCTCGTATTCCACGTGCGCCGTGTTGATCGTGATCCCCCGCGCCTTCTCCTCCGGCGCCGAGTCAATCTGGTCGTAGGCCTTCGCCTCTCCACCAAACTGCTTCGACAGCACCAAAGTGATCGCCGCCGTCAGCGTCGTCTTCCCATGGTCCACGTGCCCTATCGTACCTACGTTCACGTGCGGCTTAGTACGCTCAAATCTAGCTTTTGACATGATGGCCGTCCCTCTTATCGATGATCAAATTGCTCAATACTCTTGGTGCCGTTGGCGCGGATTGAACGCGCGACCTCTCCCTTACCAAGGGAGTGCTCTACCACTGAGCTACAACGGCGTAAACCGCTACTAGGTCGATTTGCCCGGGACCAGCATGCTGGAGCGGGTGAAGGGAATCGAACCCTCGTCGTAAGCTTGGAAGGCTTCTGCTCTACCATTGAGCTACACCCGCATTTCACGACCGAACCCTTTCGCCACCCAGCGCATACCGCCAACCCGCGCCGTGCATGAAGACTTGGTGGAGGAGGTTGGATTCGAACCAACGTAGGCGCAAGGCCAACAGATTTACAGTCTGCCCCCTTTAACCACTCGGGCACCCCTCCGAACGAAACGGGCGATTATGCTCGTTTTCCCTCGGACAGTCAAACAAGCTTGGACTTTGCGTTGCCAGCGCGTTTGCCCAGCGCGCCCGCGGCCGGCTGGTGCTAGCATTCGTCGCCATGCTTCCCACGCTTGATACTCTCGCTCGCCGATCCGATGCGCTGGCGATACTACCCTCAGGCATAGGGCGGGGTGTCGGACCATGGCGCGCAACGAGAGCTTAAGCCGTTCTCCCGAAAGACAATTCTAAGGTAAGGACGATGGAAAAATCTCCCCTCGTACTGGTTCCCGGCCTGCTTTGCGACGCGCAATTGTGGCGGCACCAGGTCGACAGACTCGGCGATACCGCCGACATCTGGATCGCCGACCATACACGCTCCGACACCATGGCCGGCGTGGCGCGCGACGTGCTTGCCGATGCGCCGTTCGATAGCTTCGCCCTCGCCGGTCTGTCGATGGGCGGGTATATCGCACTCGAGATCATGCGCCAGGCGCCACAGCGCGTCGCGCGGCTCGCGCTGCTCGATACCGCAGCAGGCGCCGATCTGCCGGAGCAGACGAAAGGGCGAATGGAACTCATCGCGCTGGCCGAAAGCGGTAAGTTCTCCCAAGTCACCGCAGTCCTGCTGCCACTGTTTCTGCACCCCGTGCCGCTCGCGGAATCGGCGCTCGCCGGCATCGTCGAGTCGATGGCGAAAAACACAGGCAAGGACGCTTTCGTACGCCAGGAAAGAGCCATCATGAGCCGGGCCGACAGTCTGGGGCTGCTCTCCACGATTCGCTGCCCGACACTGGTGCTTTGCGGCCGGCTGGATGCGCTGACCCCGCCCGCTCGGCACGAGAAAATTGCCGCAGGCATCGAGGGTGCACGCCTCGAAGTGCTCGACGACTGCGGCCATCTCTCCACCCTGGAAAAGCCTGCGCAAGTGAATGCCGCCCTGCGCCGCTGGCTCACCGCGTAGACCGCGGTGAGTCTCCGGCCTCGGATCGTGCCAGGCCGCTTGCGCCGGCAGCATTGCGCAGCAATTGCAAGTCACGGAATTCCACAGCGCGGCGTCGACGCGATCGCCGCCAGACGCAGCACCTCTCCGTCTTCTGTTTTCGCCATTTTTTATGGCGCCGGCGGGTCCATGTCTGAGCGCAAAAAAGCGAGATATTTCTGAAACCCCGGCATATACTAGCTGTCAAAAAACGCGTCGCCCGCAGCCTGCGGCGGCAGCCTCATCGGCAAGGAGCCCTCCAATGAATGCCCCAGCCAAATTCCGTGAAGTTACGCTGGACGACAAGTACACGCTCGATTCCGGCCGTGTCTTCCTCACCGGCACCCAAGCCCTGGTGCGCCTGCCCATGCTGCAGCGCGAACGCGACCTCGCCGCCGGCCTCAATACCGCTGGGTTCATCTCGGGCTATCGCGGTTCGCCGCTGGGTGGAATAGACCAGGGGATGCTGGGCGCGAAAAAGCATCTCGAGGCCCACCACGTCAAGTTTCAGCCCGGGGTGAACGAAGACCTGGCCGCGACCGCGATCTGGGGTACGCAGCAACTCAACCTGTTCAGCGATGCCAAGTACGACGGCGTGTTCTCGATTTGGTACGGCAAGGGTCCGGGCGTGGACCGCTGCGGCGACGTATTCAAGCACGGCAATGCCGCCGGCACCTCAAAATACGGCGGGGTACTGGTGCTCGCCGGCGACGATCACGCGGCCAAGTCATCCACGCTGGCGCATCAGAGCGAGCACATACTCAAAGCGTGCTGCATTCCGGTGCTCAACCCCGCCAACGTGCAGGAATATCTGGACTACGGCCTGCACGGCTTCGCCATGTCGCGCTACGCCGGTCTCTGGGTCGGATTCAAGTGCGTCACCGACGTGGTCGAATCCGGCGCCTCGGTCTACATAGATCCGCATCGCGTGCAGGTGAAGATTCCGACGGATTTCGCCCTGCCCCCGGGCGGCCTGGGCATACGCTGGCCCGATGCCATCCTCGATCAGGAGGTGCGCCTGCTCGACTACAAGGTCTACGCCGCGCTTGCCTACGTGCGCGCCAATGGCCTCGACCGCATCATCTGGGATTCGCCGCGCGCGCGCCTGGGCATCATCACCACGGGCAAGTCCTATGGCGACACCATGCAGGCGCTGGCCGACCTGGGCATAGACGAAAACGCGGCGCGCAATCTCGGCATTCGCGTGTACAAGGTAGCCATGAGCTGGCCGCTGGAGCCGCAGGGTGCGCGCAAATTCGCCGAGGGCCTCGAAGAAATCCTCGTGGTGGAGGAAAAGCGCCAGCTGATCGAGTATCAGCTCAAGGAAGAATTGTACGAATGGCGCGCAGACCAGCGGGCACCGCGCGTGGTGGGCAAGTTCGACGACAACGGCGAATGGAGCCGTGCCGCCGGGCAGCCTGCCGGCACCTGGCTGTTGCCGGCGAGCTATGAACTGTCGCCGGCGATCATCGCCAGGGCCCTCGCAAGCCGTTTCGCCAAACTCGGAATGGATGCGCACCTGGGCGGGCGCTACCGCGAGCGCCTCGCGTTTCTCGAATTCAAGGAGAAAGCGCTCGCCACGCCGCAGCTCGCGACCCTGCGCCAGCCCTATTTCTGCTCCGGCTGCCCGCACAACACCTCCACCCGCGTTCCCGAGGGCAGCCGCGCCACCGCCGGCATCGGCTGCCACTTCATGGCGGTATGGATGGATCGCAGCACCTCGACGTTCACCCACATGGGAGGCGAAGGCGCGCCCTGGATCGGCCAGGCACCGTTCTCGAACACCAAACACATTTTCGCCAATCTCGGCGACGGCACTTATTACCACTCGGGACTCATGGCCATCCGCGCCGCCTGCGCGGCAAAGGTCAGCATGACCTACAAGATCCTTTACAACGACGCCGTGGCCATGACCGGCGGCCAGAAGCACGACGGGCCGCTGGATCCGGCCTCGATCTCGCGCCAGATCGCCGCCGAAGGCGTGAACCCGATCGTCATCGTCACCGACGAGCCGCAGAAGTATCCCGCAGGCATCAACTGGGCCGCGGGGGTCACCGTGCGCCACCGCGACGAACTCGACGCGGTGCAGCGCGAGTTGCGCGAACTCCCGGGCGTTTCTGCGATCATCTACGATCAGACCTGCGCCTCTGAAAAGCGCCGCCGGCGCAAACGCGGCGCGTTTCCCGACCCGGCCAAGCGCGCCGTCATCAACGAGATGGTGTGCGAGGGTTGCGGCGACTGCAGCGACCAGTCCAACTGCCTGTCGGTGGAGCCGCTGGAGACCGAATTCGGGCGCAAGCGCAGCATCAACCAGTCGACCTGCAACAAGGATTACTCCTGCGTCAAAGGCTTTTGCCCGAGCTTCGTCACCGTAGAAGGGGGTACGCTCAAGAAGGGCAAGGCGGGAATGGCGAAGGCAGCCGATGATTTTCCGGCATTGCCGGAGCCTGCGCCGGTGGCCATAGACCAGGCCTACGGCGTGCTCGTGACCGGCATAGGCGGTACCGGCGTCGTCACCATCGGCCAGATACTCGCAATGGCAGCGCACCTCGAGGGCAAAGGCGTGACCGTGCTGGACATGTCGGGCTTGGCGCAAAAAGGCGGCCCGGTGATGTCGCACGTGCGCATCGCGAACCAGCCCGAAGACCTGCACGCGGCGCGCATAGGCACCGGCGATGCGAGCCTGGTGATCGGCTGCGATCTGGTGGTGGCGGCCGCCCCGGATGCTCTAGCCAAGATGAGCCAGCCCAGGACGCGCGCGGTGATCAACGCCACCACCGCGCCGACCGCCGATTTCGTGCGCAATCCGGACTGGCAGCTGCACGGCGACAAGCTGGAGCACGACGTTGCCGACGCCTGCGGCAAGGACAATGTGGCCTTCGTGGCCGCTGGAAGCATATCCACCAATCTGATGGGCGACTCCATCGCCACCAATATGTTCATGCTCGGCTACGCCTTGCAAAAAGGCTGGGTGCCGGTAGCTAGCGCCGCGATAGAGAAGGCGGTGGAGCTGAACGGCGTAGCGGTCGAATTCAATCTGAAGAGCTTCGTCTGGGGCCGGCGCGCGGCGCTCGATCTCGCGCGCGTGGAAAAGATCGCCACGCCGGCTGCAGTGATTCCGTTCAGCCAGCACCTGTCGCGCAACCTTGACGAACTGCTGGCGCGGCGCGTCGAGTTGCTCAGCGCTTACCAGGACGCCGCCTATGCGGCACGCTACAAGGCGCTGGTGGAGAAGGTGCGGCGGGTCGAGTCCGAAAAAGCCGGCGGAACCGGGCTCGCCGAGGCGGTCGCGCGCTATTACGCCAAGCTCATGGCCTACAAGGACGAGTACGAAGTCGCCCGGCTGCACTCCGACCCTGCGTTCATGCAGAAAATCGAAGGCATGTTCGAGGGCGACTACAAGGTGGTATTCCATCTTGCCCCGCCCATGTTGAACAAACCCGACCCCGTGACCGGCGTGGCGAGGAAATCCGCCTTCGGTCCGTGGATCGTGCGCGCGTTCGGGCTGCTGGCGCGCTTCAAGGGCCTGCGAGGCACGGCGTTGGACATTTTCGGGCGCACCGAGGAGCGTCGCGGCGAGCGGGCGCTGATCGAAGAGTACGCGGCCACGGTGGAGCAGTTGCTGGCCGGACTGACACCGGCCAACCACGCGCTTGCGGTAGAAATCGCCAGCGTCCCGGAGATGATCCGCGGCTACGGGCACGTAAAAATGCGCCATCTCAAGCAGGCACGGCGGCTGCGCGCGGAACTGCTGGAGAAATTCAGCGCCCCGCTGGAGCGCAAAGCAAGAGCCGCGTAGACTCTGCAAGTCATGAGCCTCACCCGCATCGACCTGGAACGCGACCGCGTGCGTCAGGAACTGGCGCTGACCCCGCTCGGCCAGCACCTGCTGACCGACGCGGAGCTGGAGGAGTCCCTGTGGCAGATTCTGGAGAAACGCGAGCCGAACGAAGACTGCTGGGTATTCGGCTACGGTTCGCTGGTGTGGAATCCGCTGTTCCATTTCGAGGAAAAGCGCGTGGTCACCACCCATGGCTATCATCGCAGTTTCTGCCTGTGGTCGCGCATCAACCGCGGCACCCTTGACCGCCCGGGGCTGGTGCTCGGACTCGACCGCGGCGGGCGCTGTCGCGGCGTTGCCTACCGCATCGCGGCGGATCGCACCGAGAGCGAACTTCGACTCGTGTGGCGGCGGGAGATGTTGCTGGGCGCATACATTCCCCGCTGGGTGCAGGTGAGCGACGGCAATACGCGCCTGCGCGCGATCGCTTTCACCATCAACCGCGCCGGCCCGGCCTACGCCGGCCGGCTGCCGCTGGAGACCATAGTCGAGCGGCTGGCGACCTGCCATGGCCGCATGGGTCCGGGGCTGGATTACCTGGTGCACACCGCGGAAGCCCTGCGCGCCTGCGGCATCGAGGACCGCCAGCTGCGCGAGTTGTGCGAGCGCGCACACGCGCTCAAGGCGCGTGGCTGATCCGGGCCGCAGTACCCCCGCCGGCTAGAATACTTCGCCTTCCCCGAGGTAGCGCCATAGGCCGAGCGGAAGTTCGGCCAGTTTCACCTTGCCGATACGAATCCGCTTCAAGCCGACCACTTCCAGACCGACCAGCTCGCACATGCGCCGGATCTGGCGCTTCTTGCCCTGACGCAGTACAAATCGCAGCTGGTCCTGATTCTGCCAGAGTACCTGCGCCGGCCGCAGCGCCTCGCCGTCCAGCGACAAGCCGTGATTGAGCAGCGCCAGGCCGGCCCTGGACAGTCGGCCCTGCACGCGCACCAGGTATTCCTTCTCGATCGCGGAGTTCTCGCCGATCAACTGCTTGGCGATGCGTCCGTCCTGCGTCAGGACGAGCAGTCCCTGTGAATCGATGTCCAGCCGCCCGGCCGGCGCCAGGCCCCGCAGATGCATCGGCGTGAAAGCCAGCGGCGAGCTGTCGCCGGAAAAACGCGAATCCGCGCTGATCAGCGTCACGGCCGGCTTGTAGCCTGGCTCCGCCTGTGCCGACACGTAGCCGACCGGTTTGTTCAGCAACAAGGTCACGCGCGCCAGCTGGCTCGCCTGCGCGGCCCTGTTCAAAGTGATCTTGCTCGCCGGATCGACGCGCGTGCCGAGTTCGGTGACGCGCTCACCATCCACGTATACCCAGCCGCGCTCGATATAACCATCGGCCTCGCGGCGCGAACACAGCCCTTGTTGCGACATCAGCTTGGATACGCGTACTTTTTCCATGTTGTGAATATCCGGCGCGCGGCGCGGGAACTCTAGTGGCGATAGCTTACCGCAAACCTAGGCCTTTCGATCCCGCACGCATGCCTGGGGACGATGCATGAAGCGCCGGGCGACACCGGCGATACCGCCTGCGAGCCCCGCGATGACCGCATTGGCCGATCCGGGCGCGAACAGGCGCTGGCCGCAGATTTCTTGATTTTCGTCAAATGAATACCTGGCCTGGGCTGGACAATCAACCAAGCACGCATATCGAAGCATACGCATTCATGCGCTTGGCGCCATGCATCAAGGCCGTTATGACCCGCTGCGGAGAATGCGATTCCCAATGCAAACCCGATACATAAGGATGCCCTGTATGAGCCTCGCCAGATCCCTGACCGTCGCCGCAGCACTTTCACTGTTCGCCGCTTCAGCATTCGCCTATGACGCCAACTGGAAGCGCGGCCGCATCTATTACCGCAGCGTATGCACCTCCTGCCACGCGGCGGAGCCGGTCGGTTCGATCAATCCCAGTTCCAGGACCATGGCCGAGTGGACGGCCTATCTGGCGGCGGACAAGCACGCCAAGGGCAAGGATACGGTCAAGCAATACCTCAGCAAGGCCTATCGCGCCGGCATCAAATCGAGCAACCGGGCGGCGGAGAAATTCGCCGATGTACCGGACCAGGAGCTGGCCGAAGACATCAAGGCTTTTCTGCTCAAGGGAGCCAAGGATGGCGACTCCCCGGCGAGCTGCAGCTGATCAATCCAATTCTCATCACAAGCTAAAGGAAGAACCATGAAAGTAAGACGCGTGTATGGATTGGCCGCGGTCCTTGCGGCCTTGCTCGCCTATCCGCTGGCTTTCCCGAACCTGGCTGCGGCTGCCGACAGCGCCGCGGTCCAGACCAAAGAGGGATGGTACAAGACGCTGGCGGACTTCGACTTCATGCGACAGAACGTAGATATTCCGCTCAAGAAGGGCGTGATGATCATAGACTCGCGCCCGGCGACCCGCCAGTACGACCCCGGACACATACCCGGCGCAGTAAACATCCCCGACAGCCAGTTCGAAAAACAGGTTTCCAAACTGCCGGAGGACAAGGCGACCCTGCTGCTGTTCTACTGTGGCGGAGTCAATTGCATGCTCAGCCACAATTCGGCATTCAAGGCCGAAAAGCTGGGCTATACCAACATAAAAGTCTACGCGGACGGGATGCCTGACTGGAAGCAAAAGGGCGGGCAGGTATCGGTCTCCGCGGCGCACATCAAGAAGCTGATCGACGAAAAAGCGGCCTACACGCTGATCGATGCGCGGCCGCAGCGCGTTGCCGGCAAGGGCATGATTCCGACCGCCGTCAACATCTCCGACAGTGCTTTCGACAAGAACGTCGACAAGCTGCCGGCGGACAAGGCGGCCACGCTGATCTACTACTGCGGCGGCATGGAATGCGTGCTGTCGGACAAATCCGCGGAAAAAGCACGCAAACTCGGCTATACCAATGTGCTGACCTACCCGCCGGGCTATCCGGAATGGAATAAATTGCATGCCGCTGCGCCACTTGCCGGCGCGGCACCCGCGGCGTCAGGCGGCAGCGCAGCCACGGTCGCGGCCCTGGTGCCCGGCAAGGAGAAGGGAACGGTCACGGTCGCCTCGTTCGAGAAGATCTGGAAGGAGAACCCCGCCTCGGTGATGCTCGTCGACGTGCGCGATCCAAAAGAGTTCGCCGCCGGCACCATCAAGGGCGCGGTCAATATTCCGATGAACGACCTCGAGAAAAAGATCTCCACATTGCCTGCGGACAAGCCGGTGATATTCGTCTGCGGCACCGGCGCCCGCGCCGGTGAGGCCTTCGATACCGTGAAAATGCTGGGCGGCAAGGTGCAAGCCTACTTCATCGACGCCACTGTCACCTTCAACCAGGACGGCAGCTACGTCATGGTGGCAAAAATGTAGCGCAACCAGGCGGCGACCGCCGCCTGCGGCCGAGGTCGATATCCGCAACCTCGGCCGGAATTCGAACATGCTGCGGGCGCCGGCCGTCGCGCTGGCGCCGCTGCGCAACTCGCGGTTTTTTCGAAACTTCCCGGGAGCGGCAGCCGCCGCAGATCGAAACCGTGCCGCATAAGCCGGGTCCCGGCCCAGGCGCCGCAGCTCCAACCGACGCTCCTGTCAAAATTTATTTTCAGATTGTTGTAACCATTCGCGGCCAATTAACGACTAAGCTTCCATGTCCTTCCGGAGAGTCGTTCATGCACGCCACCGCCCATCTGCTGGTCCGCACTGATTTCCCCGGGCTGAAGCGCCGCGCCGTCGAGACCCTGCAAGTGAACCTCGGCTATCGCTGCAACCAGAGCTGCGTGCACTGCCACGTCAACGCGGGTCCGAACCGAAAAGAGGAGATGACCGACGAAACCGTGGACGCGGTCATCGATTTCCTCGCTGCCAGTCCCGAGATCACCACCCTGGACCTCACCGGCGGCGCCCCCGAACTGAACAGCAACTTCCGCCGGCTGGTCATCGCAGCGCGCGCACGCGGGCTGCGCGTGATCGACCGCTGCAATCTGACCATATTGGAAGAGCCCGGCTTCGAAGATCTGGCGGCGTTTCTGGCGGCCCATCGCGTCGAGATCGTCGCTTCTTTGCCCTGCTACCTCGAAGAGAACGTCGAACGACAGCGCGGCAAAGGCACGTTCGCATCCAGTCTCAAAGGCCTCAGGCGGCTGAACGCGCTGGGCTACGGGCGCGCCGATGGCAAACTGGTCCTCAACCTGGTCTATAACCCGCAAGGGGCCAGCCTGCCGCCGGCGCAAGCGCCGCTGGAGGCGGCTTACAAGCAACACCTGGCCGAGCATTACGGCATCGTGTTCGATCATCTGTTCACGCTCGCCAACATGCCGATCCAGCGCTTTGGCAGCATGCTCATCTCCAAGGGGGAGTTCAACGCCTATATGACGACGCTGCGCGCAGCGCACCGCGACGAGAACCTCGACGCGGTGATGTGCCGCAGCCTGATCAGCGTCGATTGGCGCGGCTATATCTACGACTGCGACTTCAATCAGCAACTCGGACTGGCCCTGACCGACGGGGATCGCACGCGGGTGCACATCACCGGCGCCACAGCCGCCTTGCTCGAAGGTCTGCCGATCCGGGTGGCCGATCATTGCTACGGCTGCACGGCGGGCCAGGGTTCAAGTTGCGGCGGCGCCCTGGAGAACGAGACCGCGCCGGCGCCGAGCTGCAGCGCATGAACACGCCCGGCCGCGTCTGCCCGCTGCGCTACCGCTACGGCGCGGGTGCCATTGCCGCCGCAGCCGAGCGCCCGGCCGATACCCTGTACGTGATCGGGGGGCTGTACGGCAATCTGCAGGCGCTGGCCGCGATCGAGGCGATGGCCCGCGCCGAACCCGGGCCGGTGACCCTGTGCTTCAACGGCGACTTCAACTGGTTCAACGTCGATGCCGCAGGCTTTCGCGCGATCAATGAGCGCGTACTCCGGTACGACGCAATCGTAGGCAACGTCGAGGCTGAACTAGGTGAAGATTCGGATGCGGCCGGATGTGGCTGCGCCTACCCGGGGTCAGTCGATCAAGGCGTAGTCGAACGCTCGAACCAGATTCACGCGAGACTGAAGCGCACCGCGGCGCGCCATCCCGATCTGCTTGAACGCCTGGGCGCGCTGCCGATGGTGGCGCGCTACCGCGTGGGAAAAGCGCGCGTCGGAGTCGTTCATGGCGATGCCGAATCGCTGGCGGGCTGGCGCTTCGATATTGCCGCCCTGGATGATCCGAAGGAGCAAGCCTGGCGCGCCGAAATCTTCGCGAAGGCTGAGGTGGATATATTCGCCAGCACCCATACCTGCCTGCCGGCGATGCGTCGCTTCGATCCTGGCGGGGCAAAGCTGGTTGCCAACAACGGCGCCGCCGGCATGCCGAACGCCCGCGGCAGTTGTCCAGGCATCCTGACCCGGATCGGAACCACCCCGTCGCCTCATGCCAGCCTGTATGGTCAAAACTTGGGCGACGTGCACGTCGATGCGCTCGCAATCCACTACGACGATCCTGTCTGGCAACAATGCTTTCTCGGAAACTGGCCTGAAGGTTCGCCCGCCTGGTTGTCTTACTTCGAACGCATTTCCAAAGGGCCGGACTATAGTCTGGAACGTTCCGCCGGCTTGGCGATGGCCTGAAGTCAGGGACGTTCGACGATGGCAAGATGGCGCGGATTTCCGCGCCTGCCGTTCCTGGCGGCTACGCGCCCAGCCGCGCCGCCAACTCCTCGAAGCCATCGACGATCAGGTCGTGCGCCGGATTGGGCGTGGGATCGGGTGGACCTGAGGGCCCCCACTCGGCGGGTCGTTTTACGAATGCGCTCTTGTAGCCGTTTTCTCGCGCCGCGTTCAGATCGAAATTGTGGCAGGCGACCATCATGATTTCAGATGGGTCGAGCTGCAGCCATTTCGCCGCCGTGAGATAGGACTCCGGCCGCGTCTTGTAGATGCCGATCATCTCGCAGGAAATGATCGCATCCCAGTCAAAGCCGTTCTTCTTCGCAACATCGATCACCAGCGAGGTGGTCAACAGGGTAAGAGAAGCGACCACGTACTTGCGCCGCAGGCGCGCCTGCACCGGGGGAAAGTCCGGCCAGGCGTCGAGCGCGTGCCAGGTGCGCCAGATGACATCGCGGTCCTCGGCAGTAAGCGCGTCCAGCCTGTAATGCGCGATTACCTCATCGAGCATGCGCCGGTGCAGGTCATCGAAATTGAAATCGGGATGTACCAGTCCGACCATGCCTTTCAGCGAGCGGCGGCGGTACTCGTTGGTAACTTCGTGCCAGTCGGCCTGCAGACCGCGGCGTGCACCGGCTGCGGCGAACGCGCGGCTGATGCCGCCGTGCCAATCGAGGATGGTGCCGCCGGTGTCCAGGGTCAGTGCCTTGATGGTCATAGTGCCTCCTTTTGAATGCTGCGCTTTCAGCGTTCCGGCAGCGCGGTTTCGACGGACTTGCCGCCGTAGCCGTACTTTTGGTCGCGTGCCTGAATCACCACAACCCGAATGTTCCGCGGTATGTTCACTCCATACAGATCACGCGTAAACGGTTGCTCGCCCGCGTGATCATGCAA
>JACZJV010000126.1 GCA_014860355.1 Burkholderiales bacterium
GCAGGCGTGGCAGCCGCGCGCCCGCCGCCGCCTCGGGCGCCCGCCATGAGGCTTGATCGGCCCGGTAGGCGAGGTCGAGTGGGCTGGCGCCGGCGCGACCTGCCGCGGCCATGCCCATAGTGGCGGCGACAAAAGCGAGCAGCGGCAGAGAAATTTTCATCGCTAGTCACTTTTTGAGAACACGGGTGTGCGCCGCGGACAGGCAAGCTCCCGGTTCAGAAGAAGCTTTCTCCGACGGTGATCGCGTCGCCGGGACGGACGTAGGTATTGAGGTCGGCCTGGACAGGTGTGTTGCTGGCGTCGCCGTCGCGCACGATGGTGATTTTACTCAAGGAGGCGCGCTCCTTGAAACCACCGGCTATGGAGACGGCCTTGCGCACTGTCAGGCCCGGCTGGTAGGGAAAACTGCCGTTATTGTTGACCTGACCGCTGATGAAGTACGGCCGGTATTCGTCGATGGTCACCGACACGCGCGGGTTGACCAGGTAACTCCCGCGCAATCCATCGGTCACGAGTTTTTCCAGCTCGCCGACAGTCTTGCCGCGAACCTGAATTTCGCCCAATACCGGATAGGAAATGGTGCCGGCATCGGTGAGCCGGACCTTATCCCGTTTCAGGTCATCTTCGCCGTAGACGATAATGCTGATTACGTCGCCGGTCGACAGTTTGTATCGGGAAAGCGTGTCGCCGTTCGAATTCGAATCGGTATTGGCAGGCGGCGGCGTAGGCGTATCGGCGGCTGCGTTGGAGAGCACCGGCGCCTGCGTGCAGGCGAGCGCTCCGAACATGCAGAAGCAGACAAGGAGAATGATTGAGCCGTAACGCGCCATACGAATTTACACCCCGTACGTGCAGATTAGCATCGGATCTGAGGACCTTTTGATTCTATCAGAGGGTCGCATGGAGGAATAGCATGAACACGTTGCGCCGATAGTCGAAGTCGCCATCGTTTGAACGCCTCACCGAGTATGCATAGTCGCCGCCCAAACTCAGCCAGCGCCGCATCTTGTAGTCTGCCCTGAAGCCGTAGTTCTGGATTTTGTCCGTCCGTTGCACGCCTTGATAGGCTTCGTTCAGGTAGGAAGCTCTGGCCTCAGTGGCAAGCCGGCTATTCCATTCGTGCGACCAGCGCGCCCCGGTTGAGGTCCTGTCGATGAAATCGCCGACTCCGCCGGTGGTCTCGGACGGCGCCCGGGTGAAATCCAGATCGACATGCGAATAGGTTCGGGGGCTCCAACGCACCGCTCCCAACCACCCGACGGACGTATAGCTGTCCCGGGCGCTGTCATCGAACGTTTTTCTCACCGGGCCTAACCTGAACGTGCCAGAGGTTTTAGCGCTTGCTTCCCAGGTCCCGCCCAAGAGCAGGGCGCTTTCGACGCTGCCCAGTGTGGAGGTGGGGTCGGCGTAATCTATGTTGCTGTGCTTGCCCTGAAACAGTAGCGTGGTCTTGGGTCCGATGCGCCAGTTGAAGGTAGCGCCGAGGTCGTCGATCACGCGGTCGCTCGCGGCGGTGGTCTCGCGGTTGTTCAGGTAGTCGCGCTGCAAGCGCCCGAGTTCGAAGTCGACGCGCCCGCGCGCACCTTGTGCACCATAGGAAAAAATCCCCCGGCCACGGGTCTGGCGATAATGATCGGGCGTGGCGGATATCGGGTTGTTGGTCGAGCCGCGCGGGTCCACGCCGTCCAGGTAATCGGCCTCCAGACGGGTGCGCAGGCGCGTACCCAGATCGAAATCGGCAACGCCGTTCACATTGGTATTTGAATAGTTGTCGGCAGTGCTTTTCTGGTACCGGCCCATGGCCGAACTCATGCTCAGACTGAAAGTGTTGGTTCCCTGCCTGGTCTCAAGCCGCAGCGCCGGAGTCAGCACCAGGATCCGGTCGGCACTCGGGTTGCTCGATTCGAGATAGATATTGTCGTCGTGCCGCACATCCACATTCACCGATAGCTCAACGCTAACCAGCATACCCATGAGCTTCAGGGTGATCCCGCCAGGTTCTGCCATCCCCCCCTGAGCTGCCGCCGCGGCCGAGGGCGAATAGGGTATCGACGGGGCAGCCGCGCCGTTGAGCGTTTCCGGGGCAAACTGCTGCGGCCACGCTGCCAAGCTCAGCATCGCCAGGGCAACGAGGGCAATGATCGGCGCAGGATTCAGGTATCCAGGTTTGCGCATTGCGTCCTGATGCAGGTGTTAGACCCGTAGCGTCCGAAAAATATTTCGGGCGGCGAACAATTCTAGCTTAGGAAATATCCCGCGCGCGTAGTGCGCGTCGGGGGGGATTGTCAAATTTTGTGTTCCACCGCTGCCGCTGAACGGCCAACGGCGAGGCGCCACAGGCCCAATTGCACCAGAAGAATATACAGCGCGAACACCGCCATGGCGCTGTAGAACATGACATGCTCCCGTATCCCGAGGGCCCAGCCGGCGACGCCCGCAGCGGCGAGCACGAACGCGATGGCGAGGATGAGCGCAACCGCGCTCCCCGCGGGCATGCCCAGATCGATCAGGATATGGTGCAGATGGGTACGGTCGGCGCGGAACGGGCTCTGTCCACGAAGCAGTCGCCGGCTCATGCACACGATAGTGTCGCTGATCGGGATCGCCACCAGCCAAATCGCGGTAACCGGCGCGAACAATTGCGCCCGCGGCTGGGCCGCGTCCACGGTGAGCCAGGCGACGACGAAGCCCAGCGACAGGCTGCCCGCGTCGCCGAGGAATATGGTCGCGCGGCTGCGCCAGGGCGAGCGCAGGTTGAACGCGAGAAATGCTGCAGTGCAGCCCAACAACCCCAGCGGCAGCGTGACCGGGCCCGCCTGGGCCGTTGCCGCGCTCATCACCGCGATCCAGAACACCGCGATGAAAACCAAGCCGCCTGCGAGGCCGTCTGCGCCATCGCAGAAGTTGACCGCGTTTACTACGCCGATTACCGCAAACACCGTCAGCGGCACGGCCAGCCGTCCCAGCGTCAGCGGCTCGGTGCTCACCAGATTGCCGAGGGAATGCAACATCCGTCCACCCCAGTACACCATGAGCAGCGCAGCCGCAATCTGCGCCGCGAATTTGATCGCAGGCTGTAGTTCGAGGATATCGTCCGCGGTGCCGGTCAGCGCGAGCAGCAGCAGTCCGGCCCAGAACGCCGGGTGCATTTCCGCGGCGAATTGTCCCAGCAGTGCCGCCAGCGCCAGCCCGGCAGCGACCGCCAGGCCGCCGACGGTGGGGGTGGCGCCGCCGTGATCCTTGCGCCCGGCACCTGGATGATCGATCAACCCCCAGCGCTCCGCTCTGGGCAGGAGCAGGCGGATCAGGCCCAGCGTCAGGCCGAAGCCCAGTACGGGGGCGAGGATCGCTGCGGTATTCATGATGGCTCCGTTTTTTTTGCGCCGATGCGGCTCTCGGTGCCTGCGAGCAGGCGCCCGATGTTTTCCCTGTGACGGTAGATCAGCAGCGCTGCCAGTGCGGCCACGGCGGGCAGCAGCGGGCTCGCGCTGCCGAAGAGCCATGCGGTGTACAGCGGCGCGAACACGGCGGCTATGATGGAAGCGAGCGAGACCATGCGGAAGAACAGCATGATCATGAGCCAGCTTGCCAGCGTCGCCAGGCCCAGCCAGATGTCGATTGCGCACAGGATGCCTAGCGCGGTGGCCACGCCCTTGCCGCCCTTGAAACCGAAAAACACCGGATACACATGGCCGAGGAAAACCGCCAGCGCCACCAGCGCAATGCCGCTCGCGTCCACGCCGTAGCCGGCGGCGAAATGTTTGGCGAGGAGCACCGCCAGCGCGCCCTTGCCGGTGTCACCGGCGAGCGTCAGCGCGGCGGCGAGTTTCTTGCCGGTGCGCAGCACGTTGGTGGCCCCAGGATTGCCGGAGCCGTAGCTGTGCGGGTCGGGCAGGCCGAAGGCCCGGCTCACGATCACGGCGAATGAAAGCGAGCCGATGAGATAGGCTGCAACGGTGAAGACGATGGTCGGCATCTAAGGGCCTGTTAGAATGTGCTGCCCATTTTACGCGGGAATCCTGCCCCGTCCCAACTCGCTATCCCAACTGCTCCGACATGGACATCATATTCCTGCGTGAAATCAGGCTGGACGCGCGCATCGGCATCTACAAGCGCGAAAAGACCATTACCCAGACGGTGGAGCTGGACCTGGAGATTGCGCTGCCCGACGATCGCGTGTTCAAAAGCGGCAAGGTCGCCGACACCATCGACTACGCCGTCGTGATCGAACGCATCCGCACGGTCCTGGTCGAACAGCACTACGGCCTCGTCGAGAACCTGGCCGAGCACGTAGCGCAAATTTTGTTGGGGGAATTCCGTTCGCCCTGGGTGCGCGTGAGCATTGCCAAGGTCGGCGCCCAGCGCAGCGCGCGGCGCGTAGGCGTGGTGATCGAGCGCGGCAGGAAGTAGGGGCGCGACGGCGCGCGGGTGTGGTCAGTGGTGGACGCGATGTTCGCGAGCAAGCTCGCTCCTACAGCGGCAATGCGGTGGTGCTGCGGCCCAATAATGCTCAATCTTCGAGCGCCACTTCGACGCCCCTGGCATCCAGCAGCCGCAGCAGCACTTCCGGAGCTATGCCCACCAGGTAACCGCGCCGGCCGCCATTGATGTATATCCTGTCCAGCGCGAGCACGCTTTTCTCCACATAGACCGGCAAAGGCTTTCTGGTGCCGAAGGGCGAGGTGCCGCCGACCTGATAGCCGGAATGGCGATAGGCGGCCTCGGGCGTGCACGGCTCGACTTTCTTCACGCCGATTTGCCGCGCCAGGTTCTTGGTCGAGACTTTGCGGTCCCCGTGCATCAGCACGATCAAGGCCCGCTTCGCCTCGTCTTCCATCACCAGCGTCTTCACCACCGCGTGCTCGGGCACGCCCAGTTCGCGCGCCGACACCGCCGTGCCGCCGTGTTCCTCGTAGGCATAGACGTGTTCGGTGTAGGCAATGCCGCGCTTTTTCAGCACTGCCGTCGCCGGCGTTTCGGAGACATGTTCTTTCTTGGCCATGGGTTTTCCATGCGGTGGCTTGAATTGCGTTTCGCGTTGCTGCAGATCTGCGCTGTTGCGCGGACGAGAAACCGTCCGCGCGGATCGTTGCTTGTGCACGGATGAAAAGCGTATCCGTGCACAAGCAACGATCTTGGTTAGACCCCGCCACAGTGTGATTGTGGACTTATCCATAACCGTGTCTTCTGGACGGATGGCTCTTATCCGTCCAGAAGACACGGTTGGCGCGCGCAGCGCGCAACTCCTTCGTTTTCATTCGCCAGCCCTTGATAGGACGCCGCATATCGCTATCCGCGCGGGTGGTGTTTCTGGTGCAGCTGCTTCAGGCGCTCGCGCGCGACATGCGTATAAATCTGCGTGGTTGAGATGTCGGCATGGCCGAGCAGCATCTGCACCACGCGCAGGTCGGCGCCGTGGTTGAGCAGATGCGTGGCAAAGGCATGGCGCAGCGTGTGCGGCGACATCGGCTTGCCGGGTACCGAAGCGCGCGCATGCTTTTTTATGAGATACCAGAAGGCCTGGCGCGTCATAGCCCCGCCGCGTGCGGTGACGAAGGCCGCATCCGACTGGGCGCGCGCGAGCAGGCGCGGACGCCCGTCTTTCAGGTAGCGCGTGAGCCAGTCCGAGGCTTCCTCGCCCATCGGCACCATGCGCTCCTTGTTGCCTTTGCCGAACACGCGCACTACTCCCATGTCCTGGCTGATTTCGATCAGCTTCAGCGCCACCAGCTCGGATACGCGCAGCCCGGTGGCGTAGAGCATCTCCAGCATGGCGCGGTCGCGCAGGCCCAGCGGCGTTGCCGCATCCGGCGCCGCGAGCAGCGCTTCCACGTCCGTTTCTGTGAGCGACTTGGGAAAGCGCTGCGGTTTTTTCGGCGTATCCAGCTTGAGCGTCGGGTCCGCGGCAAGCTTGTTCTCGCGCAAGGCGAACTGGAAAAAGCGCTTGAGGCTTGAGTGCAGCCGCGCCTGCGAACTCGCGCGCAGCCTTGCCTGGGTATAGCGAAAGGCGAAATACGCCGACAGGTCCTGTTCGCGCGTATCGAGCAGGGCCTGGGCTCGTTCGCGCGCCAGCCACTCGGCGTACAGGCTCAGGTCGCGGCGGTAGGCTTCGAGCGTGTTCTTCGACAGGCCGTCTTCCAGCCACAGATGGTCGCAGAATTCGTCTAGCAGGGCGGCGTCGTTTTCAGTCATGCGACCTGCGCCGCGCACTCAGGATATCCGGCTGCTCGTGCGCGAGCAAGCGGCGCTTGACCTCGAGCAGGTAGCCGCCGCTCGCGTGGGCGAAGCCGCCCAGGCCCGTGGCCGCGACCACGCGGTGGCAGGGTATCACCAGCGGAAAATAATTCGTGCCGCAGGCCTGGCCCACTGCGCGCGGCGCGGAGCGCAGCGAGCGCGCAAGCTCGCCATAGGTTCTGGTTTCGCCACAGGGTATCGCGGCTATCTGGTCCCACACGCTGCGCTGGAAGGCGGTGCCCAGCTGTTTCAGCGGCAGCTTGAATGGGTAGTCCGGATCGGCCGCATATTTTTCGATCTGCATGCAGGCGCGCTCGGAAAGCGCGTCCGTGGGCGCCAGGGTGCCGGCGCTGCGCGGCAAATACACGATCTCCGCCAGGGCGGCGCCTTCGGTGCGCACGCCCACCAGGGCGAACGGCGTGTCGAGTTTGGCCTGAAACCGCGGCAATGCTGCAATGGCCTCGTGTAACTGGATGGTTTTTAACAATTAAATCCGGTGGCAACGCCGCCGCCGGAGGTGCGGGATTATACTATTCGACCGGAAAAATGGGCTCATCGGCAAGAATTATGCTAACATATTGAATTTTCTGGCCTTCCAAAGCCGCCGTCGGGGCAGCTCTGGTCCAGGTATTTCAACCTAGGTTAGAGCAAGCTCAGGCCGGGGCAAGCGCTAGTTTGCCGCTCATTGCCGTCCGCTTGCGACACGACCTGCGATTCTCTTTAGACTGTTTCCTCATGACCCGCCCAATCCGCAACATCGCCATTATCGCCCACGTCGACCACGGCAAGACCACGCTGGTGGACAAACTGCTGCGCCAGTCGGGGACCTTCGCCTCCTACCAGCACGTGCAGGAGCGCGTGATGGACTCCAATGACCTCGAGCGCGAGCGCGGCATCACCATCCTCGCCAAGAACTGCGCCGTCACCTATGAAGGCACGCACATCAATATCGTCGACACGCCGGGCCACGCCGACTTCGGCGGCGAGGTCGAGCGCGTGCTGTCCATGGTCGACAGCGTGCTGCTGCTGGTAGACGCGGTCGAAGGCCCGATGCCGCAGACGCGCTTCGTCACGCGCAAGGCGCTGGCCCTGGGACTGAAGCCCATCGTCGTAGTCAACAAGGTCGACCGCCCCAGCGCGCGCCCGGACTGGGTGGTGAACCATACGTTCGAATTGTTCGACAAGCTCGGAGCGACTGAGGCACAACTCGATTTCCCCGTGATCTACGCCTCGGCGCTGCACGGATGGGCGGCAGCGGATATGAAGGATGCGCCGAAATCGATCGATGAACTGAAGGACGACCAGCGCTTCAACATGCGGCCCCTGTTCGAGGCCATCCTCAAGCACGTGCCGGTGCGCGAGGACGACCCGAACGGTCCGCTGCAATTGCAGATCTGTTCGCTCGATTATTCGAGCTACGTCGGCAAAATCGGCATCGGCCGCATTTCGCGCGGCCGCATCAAGCCGTTGCAGGACGTGGTGGTGATGAACGGTCCGGACTCGCAGCCGATCAAGGCGCGCATCAACCAGGTGCTCACCTTCGAGGGTCTGGAGCGGATGGTGTCCGAGGAAGCCGTCGCCGGCGACATCGTGCTGGTCAACGGCATCGAGGAAATCGGCATCGGCAGCACTCTGTGCGCAGCCGAGCAGCCCGACGCGCTGCCGCTGCTGCGCGTGGACGAGCCGACGCTGACCATGAATTTCATGGTCAACAACTCGCCGCTGGCCGGGCGCGAAGGCAAGTTCGTCACCAGCCGGCAGATTCGCGAGCGCCTCGAGCGCGAGTTGAAGAGCAACGTCGCGCTCAGGGTCGAGTTCACCCAGGATTCAGATACCTTCATCGTTTCCGGACGCGGCGAACTGCACCTGACCATCCTGCTGGAAAACATGCGCCGCGAAGGCTATGAGCTCTCGGTGGGCCGCCCGCGCGTGGTGATGAAGGAGATCGACGGCCAGAAGCAGGAGCCTTACGAATTGCTGACGGTCGACGTCGAAGACAGCAACCAGGGCGCAGTGATGGAAGAACTGGGCCGGCGCAAGGGCGACATGCAGGACATGGTCCCCGACGGCCGCGGCCGTGTGCGCCTGGAATATCGCATTCCGGCGCGCGGGCTGATCGGTTTTCAGGGCCAGTTTCTGACGCTGACGCGCGGCACCGGGCTCGCCAGCCACATTTTCGACGACTACGGCCCGGTCAAGGGCGAGATGGAAGAGCGCCGCAACGGCGTGCTGATCAGCCAGGAAGACGGAGCTGCCGTGGCCTACGCGCTATGGAAGCTGCAGGAGCGCGGCCGCATGTTCGTCTCCCCCGGCGAAACCCTCTACGAAGGCATGATCGTCGGCATCCACTCGCGCGACAACGACCTGGTGGTCAATCCGATCAAGGGCAAGCAGCTGACCAACGTGCGCGCTTCCGGCACGGATGAGGCGGTGCGCCTGGAGCCCGCGATCGAACTCACGCTGGAGAAGGCGGTGGAATTCATCGCCGATGACGAGCTCGTCGAAATCACCCCCAAGTCCATCCGCCTGCGCAAACGCTACCTGAAAGAACACGACCGCAAGCGCGCCTCGCGTACGCAGGCTGCGGCTTAAGCGATAGTCGTCTGACGGCAATCTTCTCAGGCGACCTGCAGCATGTAGAAAAAACCTGCGCGGACGAACAACCGTCCGCGCGGATCGTCGATTGCGTACGGACGAAAGGCCGTCCGTACGCAATCGACGATCTTGTATGAAACCCCCGCGACGTCCTTGTTGTTAACCATAACCGTGTTTTCCGTACGGATGGTTTTTATCCGTACGGAAAACACGGTTGGCGCGCGAAGCGCGCAAGTCGCCGCAAGGCATGCGATTCCATTGGAGACGCCCTGTCCGGCTGCAACATGTCGGGAGATCCCGACCTCATGGGCTCTCAACTCACCAGACTCTCGCCCGGTTTCACGCGCGTAAATTCCACCGCTACACGGCTGACGCTGAAACCCTCGCCCGCGGCCTGCACCAGGCTGTAGGTCGAGCTCGCCAGATCGCCTGCATCGGGAAAATCCTCGCGATAGTGCGCGCCGCGCGAATTCTCGCGCACCAGGGCCGCCTCGCAGACGGCGCGGCTGACCAGAATCAGGTTATTGAGATTCATCCAGTCGTGCCAGGCGAGGTTGTAGCGCAGATCAGTCGCATCCACGCCGATCGCTTCGAGGCGCGCCTGCAGTGCGGAGAGCGCGCCGCGCGCGCGCGCAAGACCCCGGGCGTCGCGCACTATGCCGACGTCGTCCCACATCAATTCGTACAGCGCCTGGCGCACGCCTTCGAGGTCGCCGGCGGGTCTGGCGAGCGGCGCGCGGCAAGCCGCCACGACCGCGGCGATTTCTTCGCAATCGGCTTCGTGCAGCGCGCCCTGCGCTCGCACCCAGGCCGCCATTTCCTCTCCGGCCACGCCGCCATAGACCGTGGAGTTGGCAACGCCGTTGCCGCCGAGGCGGTTGGCCCCGTGCACCCCGCCGGTATCCTCGCCAGCGGCGAACAGGCCGGGCAGCGCGGTGGAGCAGTCTGGCCTGAACGCAACCCCGCCCATCATGTAGTGCGCGGTCGGCACCACTTCGACCAGGCCGCCGGCGAGATCGAAACCGCTGTCGGCGCAGCGATCGACCATGCCCTTGAACTGCCTGGCCACGTTCTGCGGCCCCAGGTGCGCCATGCTGATATGCACGCCGCCGTTGGGCGTGGTGCGGCCCGCGCGCATTTCGGCGTAGATCGAGCGCGACACGATGTCGCGCGTGGCGCGCTCCAGCCTGTCGTCGTAGTTGCCCATGAAGCGCTGGCCCTCGCCGTTCAGGAGGTAGCCGCCTGAGCCGCGCAGCCCCTCTTCCAGCACCGTGCCGGTCATGCGTGTGTGCGTGCCAGCGAGCAGGCCCGTGGGATGGAACTGCACCATTTCCATGTCGCGCAGGCGCAGTCCGGCGCGCAGGGCCATGGCGAGGCCGTCGCAGCTTTTGTCGCCCGAGGGCGTGTGGTATTTGTACATGGTCGGGCCGCCGCCGGTGGCAAGCAGCACGGCTTTGGCGCGAACGAAACTGAATTCGCCGCTGCGCATGTCTATCATCAGCACGCCTGCGAGCGTGCCGCCGTTCTTCGCCTTGATCAAGGCCACCGCGCGATGCTCTTCCAGTCGCGCGATGTTGCGCGCCCATACCTGCTCGGCCAGGCGGTTGATGATTTCGATGCCGGTGAGATCACCCTTGTGCACGGTGCGATCGAAGGTTTGCCCGGCGAAGGCTTTCTGGTGGATGCTGCCGTCCGGGTTCCGGTCGAAAAAACAGCCCAGCTCATTCTCCAGTTCGTGGACGCGTTCCACCGCCAGGGTCACCAGCTTCCAGGCGAGATCCTGGTCGGGCAGCCACTTGCCGCCCTCTATGGTGTCCATGAAGTGGCGCTCCACCGAGTCGCCGGCGGCGAGCGCGACGTTGTAGCCGCCCTGTACCATGCGCGTGCAGCCGCACTTGCCCAGCAGGCCCTTGACCGCGATGGTGATGGAAAGCTCGGGCGCCACCTGGTGCGCGTGCAGCGCGGCGAACAGTCCGGCGCCGCCCGAGCCGAGTATCAGAATGTCAGTGCTGAGCTCACGCATGACGCATGTATACGCCTGCGCTCAGACAGGCGCAACCGGCGTCGAATTGCGTCGGAAGAACTGCAGCGCGAGCGCCGCCAGCACGAAGCCGAATCCGATCATGTCGGCGATACTCGTAGGGTAGACCAGCGCAAATCCGGCGACGATCAACATCCAGCGCTCGAGCAGGTTGGTCTTGATCAGCGCCCAACCCTGGAAGCCGGCGGCCAGCGCGGCGATGCCCACGGCCGCGGTCAGCGTGACTTCGGCGATAGCCCACCAGTTGGCCGAGGCGAGCGCCTTGGTCGAGCCCATCAGCAGCAGGCCCTGGCCGCTGGGGTCGAGCACGAACATGAAGGGCACCAGAAACGCGGGCACGGTGTACTTCCAGCACTGCAGCGTGGTCTTGTACGGGTCGCCGCCGGTGATCGCGGCGGCCGCGAACGGTGACAGCGCCGTCGGCGGCGAGACTTCGGACAGCACCGCGTAATAGAAGATGAACATGTGCGCGGCGAAGTCCGGCACGCCGAGCTTGATCAGCGCCGGCGCAGCGATTACCGCGCAGATGATGTAGGAGGCGGTCACCGGCACTGCAAGGCCGACGATCCACACCACCAGCGAGGTATACACCGCGGTCATCAGGAGCGAGCCGCCGGCCAGATCGATCACGATCGAACTGAACTTGAGCCCGAGCCCGGTGAGCGTCACCACGCCGACGATGATCCCGGCGCCGGCGCAGGTGGCGGCGACGTTCAACACGCCGATCGAGCCGCCTTCCATCGCCTTGACGAAAGGTGACTTGAAAATCAGCGGGAGCAGCGCACCCTTGCGGCGGAACAGGTCGTAGGAAATGAGCGCGGTGTCGCTGCGCAGGAAGCTGGTGAGAAAGGACACTACAGTGGCCCAGAACACCGACAACACCGGCGAAAAGCCGTACAGCATGAAGGCGACGATCGAAATCAGCGACAGGAAGTGATACCAGTAGTGGCGCGTGAGGTGCCACACGGTGTCGACCTTCTGGATCAGCAGCTCGTGCATGTGAAACTTGCGCGCGTCGATTTCCACCATCAGGAAGAGCGCGAGGTAGAACAGGATGGTCGGAATGCAGGCCATCAGCAGCACGTCGAGATAGGAGATCTTGAGGAATTCGGCAATGAGGAAAGCCGCGGCGCCCAGCACCGGCGGCGAGATGATCGCGCCCAGGCCGCCCGCGGCGAGCAGGCCGCCCGCTGCGTTCTTCTCGTAGCCCGCCTTGGCCAGCATCGGATAGGCGACCGCGCCCAGGGTCACTGTGGTCGCGACGCCCGATCCCGAGGGCCCGCCGAGCAGGAACGAGGCGAGCACCACCGTGCGCCCGGCGCCGGTGGGCTTGCCGCCCATCGCCGAGAAGGAAAAGTCGATGTAGAACTTGCCCGCGCCCGAATACTGCAGGAAGGCGCCGAAGATGGTGAACAGGATGATGAGCGAGGACGATACATCCACGGCCACGCCGTAGATCCCCTCCAGGGTCATGTACATATGCCCGATCAGGCGGCCGACTTCGTAGCCTTTGTGCGTCCACGGGTGCGGCAGGTAGGCGCCGAACAGGGCGTAGACTATGAACGCGCTGGTGATCACGGGCATGATCCAGCCGTTGGTGCGGCGCATGACCTCCATCACCATCAGGATCAGGGCGACGCCGAAGAAAATGTCCCAGCTGTTGGGCGAAGTGTTGCGGTCGGTGAAGTCGTCCCCGCCCTGGATCAGGTATACAGCAACGGCAACCGACAGCAGCGCAAGCATCCAGTCCCACCACATGATGCGGTGGCGGTAGCGCTGCGCCACCGGAAACACCAGAAAGCCGAGAAACAGCACCCAGGCGACGTGCACCGGACGCAGCGTCTGCGTCGCGAGGATGCCGTAGGCGGTGTACAGGTGGAACGCGGACATCGCCACCGCGGTGAAGGTCACGAAGGCCGCGAGCCAGCCGGAGAGCTTGTTGGCTGCGCCCTCTTCCTCCTCGATGAATTCCTCGGCCTTGCGCAGCGCTTCGTCGCTGATGACGGGCTCGAGGTCGTCCTCCGGCTTGTTCTGCTCGCTCATGGCTGCGGCGCCTCAGATGCCGGACGGCTGCGCGCCCGGCTGGATGAAAAAAAACCCCGCCAAGCTGGCGGGGTCGGTCCGGACATGGGCCTTAGTTGAGCTTGATGCCCTGTTCGGCGAAGTACTTCACCGCGCCCGGGTGGAACGGGATGGGCGAGGCCGAGGCCTTCTGGTTCTCGAGCTTGAAGTTCGCCGCTTCCTTGTGCACATTGATCAGGTCCTGGCGCTTGTCGAATATGGTCTTGACGATGTTGTAGGCGGTCTTGTCGTCCATGCTCGCGTTGGCGACCAGGATGTTCATCACCGTGGCCTGCTTGTTGTCGGCGTCCATGCCGCGATAGGTCGATTTCGGGATGGCGTCCTCGACATAGAGGTTGCCGTACTTCTTGTTCATCGCCGGCACCAGGTCGGCGTGGTCGATCATCCTGATCTTGGTGCCGGGCGTGTTGGCGAGGTCGGTCACGCCGGCGGTAGGCAGTCCGCCTACCCAGAAGAAGGCGTCGATCTTGTTGTCCTTCATCGCGTTCACCGACTCGGCCACGCCCAGGCGCTCGCGCTTCATGTCCTTGTCCTTGTCCAGGCCGGCGGCTTCGATCACGCGAAAGGCCATCACCTCGGTGGCGCTGCCGGGCGATCCGGTGGATACGTGCTTGCCCTTCAGGTCGGTGATCTTGTTCACGCCGCGGCCCTCGACCGACACCACGTGCATGCGGTTCGGATAAAGGATCATCAGCGTGCGCACGGGAACCTTGTTGCCTGTGAACTTGCCTGAGCCGTTGTAGGCGTCCAGTGTCGCATCGACCATGGCCAATGCGATATAGGGCTTGCCGCTGCCGATCAGCTTGAGGTTGTCGACCGAGCCGCCGGTGACTTCGGCGGTGGCTTCCATGCCGGGAACATACTTGGACAAGGCCGCGGCCATGCCGCCGCCCATGGGGTAATAGACTCCGCCGGTGCCGCCGGTGGCGATGGAAATATTGACCTTGTCCTGGGCCGCGAGCGGCGCGGACAGGCTGACCATCGCGGCGACGCCCAGTGCTAGCACGAACTTTTTCATCTCGAACTCCTCATACACGGTTGATGTAAATTGCGGAAAGCGGACCGCGGTTGGGTGAACCGCAATGTGGGCGATTATATATGAAGTTCACTGCGCATTCCGGAACCGGCTAGCGGCTATACTGCCGTTCTTTCGTTGGAATTCCTCCATCATGGGCGCTTTGAACCGGATTGTTTCTGCCGCATCGCTCCCGGCCGGCATCGCGACCGCGCCGCCTGAGCGTGCATGAGAAGCGTAGTCCTGCCGCTGGCGATCACTCTCGCGGTGCAGGCGATCACATCGATGGCGATGATCGCACCCTCGGTGATGGCTCCGGTCGCAGCGACGGAGCTGGGTGTTTCAGCCCAGGCCATAGGCTGGTTCGTGGCGCTGGAATATCTGTTCGCCATGCTCACCGGACTCGCCTGCGGCGCGCTGATCGTCCGCTACGGTCCGGTGCGCGTGTGCCAGATTTCGGTATGCCTCGCCGCGGCAGGCCTGGTTGCCGGGACCGGCGCGGTGCTGCCCGTGGTGTTCGCCGCCGCAGCCCTGATCGGCTGCGGTTACGGCCTCGTGAATCCGGTGAGTTCGCACATACTCGCGCGCGCGGCACCGCCGCGCATGATGTCGCTGATTTTTTCGATCAAGCAGACCGGCGTGCCCATCGGGGGCGCGCTCGCCGGCGTGCTGGTGCCGCCGCTGGTTCTGGCCTTCGGCTGGCGCTGGGGCGCGGTGGCGGTGGCGCTGCTATGTCTTGCGGTTGCGCTCGCAATCCAGCCGGCGCGCGCCCCGGACGCGACTGCGAATCGCGGCGGCGGCAGCGGCTCCGCGCGGGAGTTTTTCGCCCCGCTGGGCCTGGTGCTCGCCAATCCGCCGGTGCTGGAACTGGCGGTCGTCTCGATGATATTCGGCTCCGCACAACTCGCGCTCATCGCCTACTTCGTTTCCTATCTGAATCTCGAGCTGGGCTTCGGCCTGGTCGCCGCGGGCCTGATCTATTCCTCGGCGCATATGGCCGGTATCGTCGGACGCATCACCTGGGGGGCGGTGGCCGATCGCTGGCTGTCCCCGCGCAGCATGCTCGGACTACTGGGGGTGATGATGGCGCTCTCCGGCATGGGCGTGGCGGCTTTCAGCGCGCACTGGCCGCTGCCCGCAGTAATCGCGGTGAGCGCGCTGTTCGGCGCCTCCGCCGTAGGCTGGAACGGCGTATATCTGGCGGAGGTGGCGCGCCGCGCTCCCCCCGGTCGGGTGGGCGCAATCACCGGCGGCACGCAGTTTTTCACGTTCATCGGCGCGCTGGCTGCACCGCCCATTTTCGGCGTGGTCGTCGGGCTGGCCGGGAATTACGGCAAGGCGTATTTCATCTTTTGCCTGCTGCCGGCGCTCGCCGGCCTGCGCCTGCTGCTGAGCGCGCATCGGACCTGAATATGGGGCCGGACAGGATCGAACCCGCAGGCGCAGCCGTCATCCTGGTGCATGGGCTGTGGCTGGGCGCCTGGACCATGCAGGGCATGCGCCTGCGGCTTGCGCGCCGCGGCTATGCGGCCCATACCTTTGCTTACCCCTCGTTGGCGCACAGCCTGGACGAACATGCGCGGCGGCTCGCAGCGCGCATCGACGAACTGCGCGAGCCGGTGATCCATCTGGTCGGCTACAGCCTGGGCGGCCTGGTGGTGCTGCGCTGCCTGCGCAACCACGGAGAGCGGCGCATCGGCCGCGTCGTGTTGATCGGCTCGCCGGTGCGCGCCTGCATGGCGGGGCGGCGCCTGGAGCAGTACGCCGCAGGCAAACGGCTGCTGGGCGCGAGCCGGGATATCTGGCGCAGCCTGCCCGAAGCGTTCCGGCCCAGCTGCGAACTGGGCGTGATCGCCGGCAGCCGACCCTGGGGCCTGGGTCGCATGCTGATGCGCCTGCCGGGCACAAACGACGGCGTGGTGCGGCTGGAAGAGACCGGGGCTGCGGGCATGTGCGACCGCGTCGTGCTGCCGCTCAGCCACAGCGGCATGCTTATTTCGGCACAGGCGGCGCGCCAGGTTGCGGCATTCCTCGAGCGCGGCGCCTTCGAGCGCGACGGACTCGGCCCGTCCGGACAGGGGGAGTATTGATGCGCCTGCTGCTGCTGCTCGCCGCGCTCGCGCCCCTGCTCGGGGCTTGCGCTACCACGAGCTACTACTCGCAGGTGGTGCGCGGGCAACTGGACCTGCTGCGCCGTGCCACGCCCATAGAAGAGGAACTCGCGCGCGATACGGTACCGGATGCGCTCAAGGCCAAGCTGCGTTCGGTATTGGCGATCCGCGAGTTCGCCAGCCGCGAACTCGCGCTGCCCGATAACGGCAGCTACAGGAGCTACGCCGACCTGGGTCGGCGCTATGTCTTGTGGAACGTGTTTGCCGCGGCGGAATTCTCGGTCGCGCCGCTCACGTCCTGCTTTCCCGTCGCCGGCTGTGTCAGCTACCGCGGTTACTTCAGCGAAGCGGACGCCGAGGCCGAAGGCGCCGCGCAGCGCGAACGCGGCTACGACGTCCATATCGGCGGCGTGCCGGCCTACTCGACCCTGGGCTGGTTCGACGACCCGGTACTCAGTACCTTCATCCACTATCCCGAGGCCGAACTCGCGCGCCTCGTGTTCCACGAGCTCTCGCACCAGTTGCTCTATGTAAAGGACGACACGCGCTTCAACGAATCCTTTGCCGCGACGGTGGAACAGGCGGGCGTGGCGCGCTGGCTCGCGCAGGGCGAAAACGCTAGCCAGCGCGCCGGATACGAGCGCCTGCGCACAATCCGGCAGGAGTTCGTCGCGCTGTTGCTCAAGTACCGCGGAATGCTCGAACTCTATTACCGGCAGGACCTGCCGCCGGAACAGATGCGCCTGGGCAAGGCGCAGCGCCTGGCCGAAATGGACGAGGAGTACCGCCGCTTGAAGGCCTCCTGGGGCGCTTACGCCGGCTACGACCGCTGGTTCGCGGGCAAGCCCAACAACGCGACCCTGGCCTCGGTGGCGCTCTACACCGAGCTGGTCCCCGCGTTCACTGCGCTGCTCGAGCGCGAAGGCGGCGATTTGCCGCGCTTCTACACCGCGGTGCAAAAACTGGCCAAACTGCCCAAGGAAGAACGCGACGCGCGCTTGCGCTCCTTACTCAAAAACTGAAGCGGAATGCGCTGGCTTGTACGGTGCGTTGCATTCGACGAAAAACCTTGCGCGCTGCGCCGCGAAGCAAGTCCTCCTGGGGGACGCGCGCCAACCGTGTTTTTGTGCGGATGAAAAGCGCATCCGCACAAAAACACGGCTACGGGTAAAAACAAAAGACGGTTCGGGGCTATACAAGATCGCCGATTGTGCGCGGATATGCTTTTCATCCGCGCACAATCGGCGATCCGCGCGGACGGGTCGCCGTCCGCGCAAGCCCGGTCACTGCAGTTCGATTATCGTCCTGGGTCGATTGATGTCAGCGCGCGGACGGCTATTCGTCCGCGCCAGGTCTTGATCGCGGCGGGACGGACAACTACCTTGCGGTCCAGCCCAGATCCATGGTCAGCGCGGCGCCGGTGATCACGCCCGCGCTCTCGCTGCACAGATAGGCGGCGAAGTCGGCGACCTCGGCCGGTTCGATCAGGCGCTTGACCGCAGCCGGCTCGAGCATGATTTTCTCTATGACTTCCGCGGGCGGGATGCCGCGGGTGCGCGCCTGGTCGGCGATCTGCGCATCCACCAGCGGCGTGCGCACGTAGGCCGGGCAGATGGCGTTGGCGGTGATGCCGAAGGCGCCGCCTTCGAGCGCCGCGGTCTTGGTCAGGCCCACCAGCCCGTGTTTGGCGCTTATGTAGGAACTCTTGTTTGGCGAGGCGATCAGGCCGTGGATGGAGGAGATGTTGATGATGCGGCCCCAGCGTTGCGAGCGCATCGCGGGCCAGACGTATTTGGTCAGCAGAAACGGGGCGGTCAGCATCACTGCCTGCATCCTGTCCCACACGTCCTCGGGAAAAGCCTCGATGGTTTCGACGTGCTGGAAGCCGGCGTTGTTGACCAGGATGTGCACCGTGCCGTAGGCGGTGAGCGCCTGGTCGACGAGCGCGCGGCAATCGGCGCGCCTGCCCATGTCGGCTTGCACGAAGGTAGCGCCGAGCCGCGCCGCCGCGCTTTTGCCCGCATCCGCGTTGATGTCGGATACCACCACCTTGGCGCCGTCGGCCGCGAAGCGCTCGGCAATCGCCAGGCCGAGGCCGCTCGCCGCGCCGGTGACCACGGCGATCTTGCCCTTGAACGGTAATTGGGCCATGGCTGTCAGTTCAGCGGCAGCAGCACGCTTTTCACGAACGCTTCGCGCTCGGACAGGCGCTTGAACCAGGCTTCCACGTTCGGCCGCGACGGCCGTTGCATTTCTATGCCGAACCAGCGCCAGCTGATGGTGCCCAGCGGAATATCGCCTATGGTGAGCTGCTTGCCCGCAATGTAGTCGCGGCCCTCGAGCGCGGCGTCGAGGATTTTCAGGATCTCCGCAGCCTTCTGGCGCGAAGCCTCGATAAGTTCCGGATTGCGCTTTTCCGGCGGCGTGCGCACCAGACCCCAGAACACCTCGCGCATCGGCGGCCAGTACACGGTCGCGCACCAGTCCATCCATTTGTCCGATTGCGCCCGTGCCGCCGGATCTTCGGCCCACAGCGTGCCCTTGCCATATTTCGCGCCGAGGTAGCGCACGACGGCGTTCGACTCCCATATCACCGTGCCTTCATCCTCGAGCACCGGCACCAGGCCGTTAGGGTTCATCTTGCGGAACTCCGGCGTGTTGACTACGCCGTACTGCATGCCCGCGTCGATGCGTTCGTAGGGCAGCTTCAGTTCCTCCAGGCACCAGATCGCTTTTTGCACATTGACCGAATTATTGCGCCCCCAAAGTTTCAACATATTTGCTCCTCGTCAGTGCCAGATCGGTTTTTCGGCAGGGGTGAAACCCAGTCCACGCGAACAAAGGGGGGCGCCCCCTCTGCATATCCCCCCGCGGACCCGTGCTTGCCGGTTTCTGAAATCGGTTTTTCCGTTCAAAATCCCACTGCTTGCCCGTCGCGGCGCGGGTCGGAGGCGCCCAGATAACCGTCTTCGAGCTTGTAGATCAGCTGCGCGCTGCCGAAATCCAGGTAGCCCTGCGTCAGTTCCTCGAGCTGGTGGCCGCGGCGCTCCAGTTCGGCCAGCGTATCGCTGGAAAATCCCGGCTCGACGTTGACGCGCATCCCTTCGACCACGCGATAGCGCGGGCCGTCGGCGCAGGTCTGCGGGTTCTGCCCGTAGTCGGCGAGCCGAACCATGACCTGGGCGTGGCCCTGCGGCTGCATGCTGCCGCCCATCACGCCGAAGCTCATCACCGGCTGCCCGTCCTTGGTGACGAATCCGGGGATGATGGTCTGGAACGGGCGCTTGGCCGGCCCCACCTGGTTCGCATGCCCCGCCTGCAGACTGAAGGAGTGGGCGCGATTCTGCAGACTCACGCCGGTGCCGGGCACCACCACGCCGGAGCCGAAGCCCATGTAATTGGACTGGATGAAGGACACCATCATGCCGCTCGCATCGGCGGCGGTGAGATAGACCGTGCCGCCCTTGCCCGGCGTGCCGTGGCTGAAATTGCGCGCGCGTTTGGGGTCGATCAGCTTTGCGCGCCCGGCGAGGTACGCCGGGTCGAGCAGTTCGGCGTTGCGCACCGTCATGGTCCTGGGATCGGACACGTGGCGGTAGACGTCGGCGAAGGCGACCTTCATCGCCTCTATCTGCAGGTGCAGGCTGTCGGCCGAATCCACGGGGTGGCTCGCCACATCGAAATGCTGCAGGATGCCCAGCGCCATCAGCGCGGCGATGCCCTGGCCGTTGGGCGGAATCTCGTGCAGGGCGTAACCGCGGTAATTCTGCGCCAGCGGCTCTACCCAGTCGGACAGATGCGCGGCGAAATCGGCTGCGATCATCAGTGCGCCGTGGCGTTTCGCGTGCGCGGCGATCTTGCGCACGATCTCGCCACGGTAAAAAGCTTCGCCATGGGATTCGGCAATCAGTTCGAGCGTCTTCGCCTGGTCGGGGAAGCTGAATTTTTCCCCCGGCAGCGGTGCGCGGCCGCCGGGCATGAAAGCTTCCGCGAAGCCGGGCTGCATCCGCAGTTCCGGCAACTGATTGGCCCATTGCCTGGCGATGGTGGGCGACACCAGGTAGCCGTCGCGGGCATAGCCGATGGCCGGCTCGAACAGGTCGGCGAAAGGCAGCTTGCCGAATCGTCCCGACAGCGTCGACCAGGCATCGACGCAGCCCGGCACGCTCACCGTGTTCCATCCGCGCACGGGCATGGTCTTGTGGTCTTTGAAGAATTCCGGCGTCCAGGCGGCGGGTGAACGGCCCGAGGCGTTGAAGCCGTGCAGCTTTTCACCGTCCCAGATGATGGCGAAAGCGTCGCTGCCTATGCCATTGGAAACCGGCTCGAGCACCGTCAGCGCAATGGCGGTCGCCAGCGCCGCATCCACGGCGTTGCCTCCCCGTCGCAGCATGTGCAGGCCCGCCTGCGCAGCGAGCGGCTGTGACGTCGCCACGATATTGCGGGCGAGGACGGGTTTGCGGTAGGAGGTATAGGGAAACTGCCAATCGAAGGCCGACATGCAAATAATCCTGTCTGGAAGCTGGCGAAACAGCGCGGATTGCGCTGCTACGCCGCGTCACCGGCGTGGCGCGGACGAGGCTGCATTCTAGCAGCTTGGTTCAGGGCCAGGGCGCGGCGCAGGCGCGTTTCGCGGCTGCAGCGCCCCGGCAGCGCAGGACCCGCTGCCCGAACTCGCAAAAATCCAGCCCAGGGCCATGGCCGCGAGCCGGGGTCGCGTTCGGGCGGAAGTAATAGCGAGATCGGACGCCGCCTAAGCTTCCAGGATGCCAAGCAAGGATTCGTCGATCAGGCGTATGGTGGGGTACAGCACTTTGTCTTCTATCTTTTCATGGTATTTGAGGCGCCTCGCCAGGCTCGCGATCGCGCCGTTCTTCTCTTCGTTCGCGCGCTGCAACAGCGCTTCGGTCGCTGCACTCAAGCCCCGATGGTGGTCGCGCGAGGCATCGTGGAATTCGCCTAGCTGCGCAAGCATGGCGTTCCTGACCCCGGTATCGAGTCGCGCACGACCGGCCATCACATCGTGCAGCATTCCGAAGGCACGGAAAGCGCTGTCCTCTTCCTGTCTGAAATGCGGCATGCACATTTCCATCAGTTCCCTCACGGCCACTCCCAGCGCACCGGGCTCCCTGGCTGCTCGCGCGAATCCGGCGCGTAATTCATCGTGCGCATGCGTTAATTTCTCGGGAATGCCGAGTTTTTCGTCTGCCAGGTAAGGCAACAACGTCCTGTCCATCAACAAACCCTCCTTTCAAAGGCAGATCCCGGCCGCAAACTCCCGCTTCAATCGGCTCAGCAGACCACTTTGCCAAGCTTGGTGCCGGAGGTACCTGCTACGGCGGACGATTGCCCGTCGTACAGTTCGAGCGCGTACTGCGCTAGCCATTTGTCACCGGTCACGATATGGCCGAGCAGGCAGCCGCGCATTTGTCGCGCCAACTCGCCTCTAGCGCTTTCATGCCCCGTTTGGCACTCAAGTCGCTCGAGGCGCTCGATTTCGCGCAATGTGTTTCGATGTTCGGCAGCATGCGACTCTGCGTCCGGATAGGGAAGCAATTGCATCAGGCACTCTTCGACGCGAAAGTGGAATTCCACGAATGTCCTGGCGCGGGATATGAGACCTGGCACATAGTTCCGCCCCGAGCGGTTCTCCCCGGCCTGTTCGAACAAGTTGACGAATTCGACGATGGCGCGATGCTGTTCGTCGATGTTGCGTATGCCTGTTTCATACTCGGCTTTCCATAGCATGCTCGGCGTTCCAATCCATATTGAGAAGTCGGCCCCGCCTGAGCAGGCCCGGTCATTGCAGCGGGATCTCATTTAGAGTCGCGCCCAAAATCGAAAGTTCCGGCCATGCTGCTTACGCGCGTACAGATTGTCGAAGTCATCTGCGCGGCGCGGCTGCCGCTAGCCTGGATCGAACTACGGATTCCAGTCGTTGGCGCGCTTCCTTGCGCGTCGCCTGGCGCTATCGTAGGCGTCCTACCAGCGCAACTGAGCAATCCCCGTGCCATAGGGCGTTTGTCCCTGTTTTCAGGTGCTTGCGCGATAGGCTATGCCATGGATCGGGTTCCGGCCAGCCAATTTGTCGCCTTGCCCCGACAGTTCGTCCCGCGCTCGAAGACATGAGGAGCATTAACAGGGGCTTGCATTGTCGCTGGTCGACGACGGCGTTTTCCGGGTGCAGCGGAAGACGGTCACCGCTTCCGCGCAAAGCGCGGCAGCATCGTCAGTTTCCCGGCCCGCCGTATGGCGCTGAACGCGTACGGCATGGTGATTTCGTTTGCCTATACCTTCGCCGCCTGCGCCAAGGCCTGATCCAGGTCCCAGAGGATATCGTCGATTTCCTCCAGCCCTACCGAGATGCGCACCATGTCGGGGGTGACGCCGGCCTTGGCCTGCTCCTCCTCCGACAACTGGCGGTGGGTGGTCGAGGCGGGATGTATCACCAGCGTGCGCGCGTCGCCTACGTTGGCGAGGTGGCTCATGAACTGCGCCGCTTCGATGAAGGCTACGCCCGCCCTGGCGCCGCCCTCGACGCCGAAGGTCATGATGCCGGCGCAGCCCCGCGGCAGGTATTTCTGCGCCAGCGCATGGTAGCGGTTGGAAGCAAGGCCGGGATAATTCACCCAACTCACCCGCGCATGCTCCTGCAGAAACTGCGCCACCTTGAGCGCGTTGTCGCAATGCGCTTTCATGCGCAGGTGCAGGGTCTCCAGGCCCTGCAGCAGCATCCAGGCGTTGAACGGCGAGAGCGCCGGGCCGAAGGTCCTGAGCGTCTCCATGCGCGCTTTCATGGTGTAGCCGAAGTCGCCGAAGGTCTCGTAAAAGCGCACGCCGTGATAGCCGCGCGAGGGCTCGGTCATGCCGGGGAAGTTGCCGTTGTCCCAGGGGAATCTGCCCGACTCGACGATTACGCCGCCCATGGTGGTGCCGTGCCCGCCGATGTATTTGGTGGCCGAATGCACCACGATGTCGGCGCCGAACTCGAACGGACGGCACAGATACGGCGACGCGAAGGTGTTGTCGACGATCAGCGGAACGCCGGCTTCGTGCGCGATCTTGGCCACCGCCTCGATATCGAGCACGTTGATCAGCGGGTTGCCCAGGGTTTCGGCGTAGACCGCCTTGGTCTTGCCCGTGATCGCGCGGCGGAAATTCTCCGGATCGTCGGGGTCGACGAAAGTGGTGTTGATGCCGAGCTTGCGGAAATTCACTTCGAACAGCGAGTAGGTGCCGCCGTACAAGGTGGAGGCCGAGACGATTTCATCCCCCTGCTCGCACAGGGTCAGCAGGGCCGTCGTTTCCGCTGCCTGGCCGGTGGCGAGCGCCAGCGCCGCACGTCCGCCCTCGAGCGCAGCCATGCGCTCTTCGAACACCGCCGTGGTCGGATTGGACAGCCGCGTGTAGACATTGCCGAAAGTCTGCAGATTGAACAGGCTCGCCGCGTGCTCGGCCGAGTCGAACACGTAGGACGTGGTCTGGTAGATGGGTACCGCGCGCGCGCCGGTGGCGGGGTCGGGGATCTGTCCCGCGTGCAGGCACAGGGTGCCGAAGCCGAATTCTCTGTCTGCCATCGTCGTACCTTTAAGACGTCAGGAACACTGCCGTTCGCAGGTGGCAGGACGAAGCATCTGCGTTTTTACGACTTAGGAAAGGCAGATTCCTCGCCGCGTCCGGAATGACAGGATCGGAATCATGATCCTTGCCTTTGCGCTCTAGTAAGACAACCATCGCGGCCGCTTCGCCGAGATTACCTTGGTGTTCACCCCCGCCCAGTTCAAGCCGCCGAACAGACGCGCGTGCTCGATTTTCACGCAACGGTTGAGTACTGCGTCCAGCCCCGCGGCTAGCGCTTTGCGCGCCGCAGCTTCGTTGCTGACGCCCAGCTGCTGCCACAGTACCCTGGCGCCGATGGCGATGGCGTCCTCGGCGATCGGCAGTATCTCTTCGGTCTTGCGAAAGCAGTCGACGATGTCCACTTTTACCGGGATGTCGCGCAGGCTCGCATAGCATTTCTGTCCCAGCACTTCCTTGTACGCGGGATTGACCGGAATGATGGTGTAGCCGTGCTCCATCATGTACTTTGCGGCGAAATAGCTGGGGCGGTACCAGTTGGCCGACAGCCCGACCACGGCAATGACGCGGTTCTCGTGCAGGATGCGGCGCAGGGTGGGGATGTCGTTGTGCATGAGCGGCGGAGGACGAGTGCGGGAAGTGGCCAAATTGTAGCGTAAAATCGGGGCGTCCTTTTTTCTCTTCGTGCCATCCACGCCATGAAATCCGAACCGAAATCCCGCACCGGCGGACAGCTGCTGGTGGACGCGCTCAAGGTGCACGGCGTCGATACCGCGTTCTGCGTGCCGGGTGAGAGTTATCTCGCCGTGCTCGATGCGCTCTACGACGCGCGCGAGGCGATCAAGCTCATCGTCTGCCGCCAGGAAGGCGGCGCCGCCAACATGGCCGAGGCCTACGGCAAGCTCACCGGCAAGCCCGGCATTTGCATGGTGACGCGCGGCCCCGGCGCGAGCAATGCGGCCGTCGGCGTGCACACTGCGTTCCAGGACTCCACGCCGATGATCCTGCTGATCGGGCAGGTGGGCAGCGACTTCGTCGAGCGTGAAGCATTCCAGGAAGTGGACTTTCGCCGCATGTACGGGCAGATGGCCAAATGGGTTGCCAGCATCGACCGCGTCGAGCGCGTACCCGAGTACCTGAGCCACGCGTTTCACTGCGCCATGTCCGGGCGCAAGGGCCCGGTGGTGCTGGCCCTGCCCGAAGACATGCTCACCCAGAGCGCCATCGTCGCGGACACCGGTCCCTATCAGGAGGTGGTGGCCCACCCCGGCGCCGGCGATATCGCCAGGCTGCGCGCGATGCTGTCGGCGGCGCAGCGTCCGCTGGTGATACTCGGCGGCAGCGGCTGGAGCGCCGGGGCCTGTGCCGACATGCGCGGGTTCATAGAGGCGAACGGCCTGGCCGCGGGCTGCGCGTTCCGCTTCCAGGATCTGTTCGACAACTCCCATTCGAATTACGCCGGCGACATCGGCATCGGCATCAATCCGAAACTGGCGCAGCGGGTGAAGGACGCCGACCTGTTGCTGGTCATCGGCGCGCGCATGGGCGAGATGACCACCAGCGCCTACACCCTGTTGACGGTGCCGCGGCCGGCGCAAAAACTCGTCCACGTGCACGCCGGCGCGGAAGAGCTGGGACGGGTGTACCAGGGCGAGTTGCTGATCAACTCGGGCATGCCGCAGATCGCCGCCGCGCTCGCCGCGATGGCGCCGGTGGAGGCCGGCGCCTGGCGCGCGTGGACGCAGGCAGCGCATGCGGACTATCTCGAGTGGACCGGTGCGCGCACCATGCCGGGCAAGCTGCAGCTCTGGGATACCGTGGACTTTCTCAGGCGGCGGCTGCCCGCCGACGCCATCCTCGCCAACGGCGCGGGCAATTTCTCGGGCTGGCTGCATCGCTTCTACCGCCACCGGGGCTTTCGCACCCAGCTCGCGCCCACCAGCGGCGCCATGGGCTACGGCGTGCCCGCCGCGATCGCGGCCAAGATCGTGCATCCTGAACGCACCGTGGTGTCCTGGAACGGCGACGGGTGCTTCCTCATGTGCGGGCAGGAACTCGCGACCGCGGCGCAGTACGGCGCCTACGTGATTTTCATCGTGGTCAACAACGGCATGTACGGCACCATACGCATGCACCAGGAGCGCGAATATCCGGCGCGGGTGCACGGAACGGCACTCGCCAACCCCGACTTCGTCCTGCTCGCGCGCGCCTACGGCGCGCACGGCGAGCTGGTGGAAGAGACCTCTCAGTTCGCCGCCGCCTTCGAACGCGCCCTGGCCGCGGCCGGGGCCGGCGCAAAAGCGGCGCTGATCGAGTTGCGCATCGATCCGCAGGCAATCACGCCCAATACCACGCTGGATGCGCTGCGCGAGCAGGCGCTGAAGCGGCGCTGAGCGCGGGCGCAGCCGCGCCGCTTCCCCGGCTCAGGTCGACAGCTTCCTGCCCAGCGTGCTTTCTATCGCGCCGATTTTGCTCTTCAGCCGCCCGCTTTTGCCGGCGCGATAATCGATCTTTATCGAGGTTGAAATCCGGTTGCAGTCCTGGCTCATGGTTTTGTAGCAGGCGGCGACCAGCGCCATCACCTCGTCCCACTCGCCTTCGACGATGGTTCCCATCGGCGTCAGCTGATACGGCAGTCCGCTCCTGTCGATGATGTCGAGCGAGCGCGCCACGTACCGGCTGAGGCTTTCGCCCTTGTCCAGGGGCGACATGGAAAATTCAAGCAGCACCATATGCGGTCTCCTCAATCAAACGGACCTATTCGAACTGGGCCTATTCGAACCATACACCGTTTGACGGGTCGCATATAATCGACGGAGCCGCAAGGCCTAGTGCCGGGTCGCCGCGTAGGCCGAACCGAAAAACCGGGAGACTGAAGCTATGATGCGCGAAATCCGAGGTGTCGCCCAGGACGGATCCGGGGTGCAGCGACGCTGGTTTCACGATGATTATTTCGATCTGTTTGTCTGGCACACCGATCAGGGCGAGACCACTTCGTTTCAGCTTTGTTACGGCGCCGACGCGCAAGAGCGGGCGCTGGAATGGCGCAAAGACCAGGGCTGGTTCCTCGACGGAAAATCGAGCGCCGAGGCGGCAGAACCGATTGCCTCGCGATTCGAAATCGCCTCGGGGGAATTGCCGGATTCCATACGCAAGGCGGTAGCGGCAAGACTGCGGGAGTATGCCGAGCAGGCGAGCGTCACCGCTCGCCGTTCCAAAGTCCGGCGGGCAGCGTGGCAGAAGGACATGCCGGGGTCGGGTTGACCTTGTACACTACTGGCGGGCGCGCGGCGAAATCAGCAAGGGCGAGCGCGCGCCTCTAGTGGTGCAGGATCTTGGACAGGAACAGCTGCGCCCGTTCCGAGCGCGGCTTGCCGAAAAAATCCTCCTTGGTGGCGTCTTCGACGATGTTGCCCTCGTCCATGAAAATGACGCGGTGCGCCACCTTGCGCGCAAAACCCATTTCGTGGGTCACGCACATCATGGTCATCCCCTCCTGGGCGAGTTCGACCATCACGTCGAGCACCTCGTTGATCATTTCCGGATCCAGTGCCGAGGTCGGCTCGTCGAACAGCATGGCGATCGGGTCCATCGACAGCGCGCGCGCTATGGCCACGCGCTGCTGCTGGCCGCCGGAGAGCTGCCCCGGGAATTTGTCCTTTTGCGCGATCAGGCCCACGCGGTCGAGCATTTTCAGCCCGCGCTCCCTGGCTTCGTCCGGGCTGCGGCCGAGGACCTTGATCTGGCCGAGGGTCAGGTTCTCGGTGATCTTCATGTGCGGGAACAGCTCGAAATTCTGGAACACCATGCCGATCCTGGCGCGCAGCTTGGGCAGGTCGGTCTTCGGGTCGCCCACCGAAATGCCGTCGACGATGATTTCGCCCTTCTCGAACGGCTCGAGCGCGTTGACCGTCTTGATCAGGGTCGATTTCCCCGATCCGGACGGGCCGCACACGACTACCACCTCTCCCTTGTTGACATGGGTGCTGCAGTGATTGAGCACCTGGAAACTGCCGTACCATTTGCTGACGTCTTTTATCGAGATCATGCGTACTCCTGATTCTTGGTCTCTAGCGGATTACCGCCACCCTCTGCTGCAGCTGCTTCACCAGCGTCGAGAGCGTGTAGGACAGGAAAAAATAGATCAGCGCGACGAACACGTACATCTCGACCAGTCGGCCGTCGCGCTGCGCGGTCTTGACCGCGGCGCCGAGCAGGTCGGTGATCGAGAGCACGTATACGAGCGAGGTGTCCTGGAACAGCACGATGGTCTGGGTGAGCAGGATCGGAATCATGTTGCGAAACGCCTGCGGCAGGATGACCTGGGCCATGGACTGAAAGTAGGTTAGGCCGAGCGCGTACGCGGCGGAGACCTGGCCGCGGGAGACGCTCTGGATGCCTGCACGCATGATTTCGGAGTAGTACGCCGCCTCGAACATGATGAAGGTGACGAGCGCGCTCTTCTCCGGGCCGACGTGCACCGGGGAGGAGGCGCCCATCACCGACTGCAGGATCAGCGGGACGAGGAAATAGAACCAGAAGATCACCAGCACCAGCGGAATGGAGCGGATGCCGTTCACGTAGACGGTGGCCGGCAGATTCAGCACCCTGTGGCTGGAGAGGCGCATCATCGCCAGCAGCGTGCCGAGGACGATGCCGCCCGCCATCGCCGTGAGCGTCAGCTGCACCGAGTACTGCAGGCCCTTCCACAGAAAGGGCAACGCGCGCTGGATGACAGCGAAGTCGAACGCCCCCACCTCAATGCCCCCCGCCCCGTGCGCCGGTGCCGATGAAACCGGGTACCTGGACCTTTTTCTCCAGCCGGCGCATGCCGTACACAACCACCAGCATGACCGCGACGTAGAGCACGGTTGCCGCGGTAAACGCCTCGAAAGTCTGGAACGTGTATTCCGACATGTCGCGCGCGCGCTGCGTCAGTTCGAGCAGACCGATGGTCAGCGCCACCGACGAGTTCTTGATGATGTTCATGAATTCGGAGGTGAGCGGCGGGATGACGATGCGAAACGCCATCGGCATGGTCACGTAGCGATAGGTCTGCACCATGGTGAGTCCGATCGCGGTTCCGGCCAGGGTCTGGCCGCGCGGCAGCGACTGGATGCCGGCCTTGACCTGCTCGGCCACGCGCGCCGAAGTATAGAAGCCCAGGCAAAGCACCGCCGGCAAGAACGTGGCCCAGGGCGGGTCCATCTGCTTCATCGCCGTGCCCAGGCCCAGCGGCAGGAATTCGGGCAGCACGAAATACCACAGGAACATCTGCACCAGCAGCGGTATGTTGCGGAACAGTTCCACCCAGGCGTTGCCCAGGCGTACCGGCCATTTGAACGGCGTGGTGCGAACGACGCCGATCGCCGAGCCCACCACGAGCGCGATTATCCACGCCAGCAGGCCCGTGGCGAGCGTCCACGCCAGCCCCGAGATCAGCCACTCCCAGTAGACGCCGCTGCCGGCCGCCACCGGGTCCCAGAAGATCTTCCAGTTCCAGTTATAGTTCATCCGCCCGCGGGTTCTTCGGCGCCGTGTACAAAGAAAAACGGGAGACTGCCGTCCCCCGTTTGTACGCTGAGGCGGTGCTCAGGCGCCCTTGTCGTTGGGGTGCGCGATCGCCTCTTTCAGGCCGTCGCTCATCGGGAACTTCAGGTTGTTGCCCTTGGGCGGAATCGGATTCTCGAACCATTTGCTGTAGATCTTGTTGATCTCGCCGCTTTTCATCAGGCCGCCGATGACCTCGTCGCCGAATTTCTTGAACGCCGGGTCGTCCTTGCTGATCATGATGGCGTAGGGGTCGTGCGACAGGAACGCGCCGACGATTTCGAATTCGCCCGGGTTCTTCGAGTTGTTGATCAGGCCGGCAAGCAGGATGTCGTCCATGGGGAAGGCGACGGCGCGGCCGCTGTCGACCGACAGGAAGGATTCGGCGTGGTCCTTGGACGGGATGAATTTCATGCCGAGGTTTTCCTTGGCGTCCAGTTCCTTGATGGCGCGCTCATTGGTGGTGCCGTTGGTCACCACCACCGCCTTGTCCTTGAGGTCCTTGTAGCTCTTCACCCCGGACGATTTCTTCACCAGCAGCTTGGTGCCGGTAATGAAGGTGGTGTTGAGGAAGGCGACCTGCTTTTGACGCTCGACGCTGTTGGTGGTCGAGCCGCATTCCATGTCGATCGAGCCGTTGGCGATCAGCGGAATGCGCGTTTGCGAGGTCACCGGGTTGAGCACGACCTTGAGCTTGGGCATTTTCAGCTTGGTCTTGAGGGCGCCGACGATTTTCATGCACAGGTCCATCGAATAGCCGATGGGCTGCTGCTTGTCATCCAGATAGGAAAACGGAATCGAGGCGTCGCGGTGGCCGATGGTGATCGTGCCGGTTTCCTTGATTTTCTTCAGCGTATCTGCGGCGAAAGCCGGGGCGGCAAACGCGGCGCACGCGAACAGCGCAACAATCACAGAGGCAATGCGTTTCATGAAATGCTCCTTCGTCGATGGAATGCCCGGCTCGATCGGCGGCCGGATTCTCGGGGGGTATTGCTCGGTTCATTTTACGCATATGGCCATGCTTTGTACAAGATCGCAGCGCCGCCTTGATTCTTCCTCGCACTCGCCCGGCCCTAAGCGTTCTCCATCGACCATCGTATGCAGGCGTCGGCCAGGGCGGCCGTCGCATCGACGCAGCGGGGCAGCTGTGGCGCGGCGACGGCTTCCAGCGCGAGCGGGGTCTCGGTGCAGGCGAGGATGACGCGCTGCGCGCCGCGCTCGAACAGCGCCGCGAGGGCCTGCTGCAGCAGGGCGCCGCCGCCGCGCACCTCACCGGCCTTGACCAGGGCGATGCCGGGTATGACCCAGCCCTCGATCTCGTCCTGCCGGCTGGTGAGGCATTGATAGCCGCGCGCGGCCAGCCGCTGCTGGTAGAAGCCTGCGGCCAGGGTACCCGCAGTCCCCAGCAGCCCCACGCGCACCACCTCGTTTCCCAATGCGGCGCAGGCGCAGTCGGCGATGTGCAGCAGCGGCACGCTGCAATCGCGCGCGAGCTCTTCATGCCAGTGGTGGGCGGTGTTGCAGGCGATGGCAATGGCCTTGGCACCGGCGCGCTCGAGCATGCGCACGCCGGCTTGCATCGCCGGCAGGGGCGAATCGCCTCCGGCCAGGATGGCGCCGACGCGGTCCGGGATCTGCGGCACCGAATAGACCACGAGCGGCACATGCTCCTGGTCGCTCGCCGCGGGGGTGCGCTCGACCAGCTTGCGCAGGAAATCCACCGTCGCCAATGGCCCCATGCCGCCGAGTACCCCGATCATTGCGCTCATACGGCGCATGCTAACAGGCCCCGGGCGGCGGCGCTGCTCGCCTACGGCGTGTCCCTGCTCGTCGATCTGGTCGCTGCCTGATGCGCGGGCGCCGACGGCGCGAACGCGTCCGAAACCGCTGCGCGGCATACGCCTGCCCATTCCATCATGCCCTGCGGCCAGCTACTATATCGCCACGACTTTCAAAGTAACGGTGCAGATCATGTCCGAACCGGTGATGTGGACGCCGAGCCAGGCGCTGTTGGAGCAGGCCAATGTGACCGCGTTCGCGCGCCGCGCGATCCGGCGCTGGAAGCTCGGCTTCAACACCTATCCGGAATTCCATGCCTGGAGCGTGGACTGCCCCGAGCAGTTCTGGGAGTCCGTATGGGACTATTGCGGCGTGATCGCCGCGAAAAAAGGCGGGCGCGTGCTCGTCGACGGCTCGCGCATGCCCGGCGCCAGCTGGTTTCCCGATGCGCGCCTGAATTTCGCCGAGAACCTGCTGCGCCGGCGCGACGCGACCGACGCCTTCGTGTTCTGGGACGAGACCGGTTATCGCCGCCGCATCAGCTATGCCGAACTGCACGCGGAAGTATCGCGCGTGGCGCAGGCGATGCGCGCGGAAGGGCTCGCCGCTGGCGACCGCGTCGCCGCCTTCATGCCCAATATGCCGGAGACGGCGGTGCTTGCGCTGGCGGCGATTTCGATCGGCGCGGTCTGGTCCTGCTGCTCGCCCGATTTCGGCAGCGACGGCGTGCTCGACCGCTTCGGACAGACCGAACCCAAGCTGTTGTTCACGGCCGACGGCTATCTCTATAACGGCAGGACGCACGACTCGCTCTCGCGCGTGCGCGAGATCGCGGCCAAGCTGCCGAGCCTGCGCCGCGTGGTGGTGGTGGCGCATCTGGGGGAGTTGCACACCGCGACCGGCATCGCCAATGCGCGGCGCTACGCCGACTGGATCGCGCCTTATGCGCCGGGGGCGATCGAGTACGCGCAGCTGCCCTTCGACCATCCGCTCTACATCCTGTTTACCTCGGGCACCACAGGCAAGCCCAAATGCATCGTGCACGGCGCCGGCGGGACGCTGCTGTCCGGGCTCAAGACCTACAAGCTGCAGTTCGACGTGCGCCCGCTCGACCGTTTCTTCTACTACACCACCTGCAACTGGGTGATGTGGAACCTGCTGTTCCAGGGACTGCTCGCAGAGGCGAGCCTGATGCTCTACGACGGTTCGCCCTTCGCGCGCGACGCGGCGATACTGTTCGACTACTGCGACGCCGAGCGCTTCACCCAGTTCGGCACCTCGGCCAAGTTCATCGACGCGATCGCCAAGCGCGGCCTGAAACCGGCGAAGACGCATAGCCTCGCCTCGGTGCGCACCATCATTTCCACCGGCTCGCCGCTGGTGCCCGAGAGCTACGATTACGTCTACCGCGAGGTCAAGCGCGACGTATGCCTGTCGTCGATTTCCGGCGGCACCGACATCATGGGCTGCTTCGCCGACGCCAATCCCATCCTGCCGGTGTACCGCGGCGAACTGCAATGCCGCAGCCTGGGGATGAAGGTGGAGGTCTGGGACGACGAGGGCCGCGCGCTCGTCGGGCAGAAAGGCGAACTCGTCTGCACGCGCGCGTTTCCGTCCATGCCGGTGGGCTTCTGGAACGATCCCGGGGGCAGGCGCTACCACGAGGCCTATTTCGCGCGCTGGCCAAACGTTTGGTGCCACGGCGATTACTGCGAGCTGACCGAACGCGGCACCATGATCGTCTACGGGCGCTCGGATGCCACCCTGAATCCGGGCGGGGTGCGCATCGGCACCGCCGAAATCTACGCCCAGGTCGAGAAAATCGACGCGGTGGAGGAGTCCGTCGCCATCGGCCAGTTGTGGCCGCCAGAGCAGCCCAGCGACACGCGCGTGGTGCTGTTCGTCAAGCTGCGCGAGGGGCTTACGCTGGACGCGGCTCTGGAGGAGCGTATCCGCCGCCGCATCCGCGAGCACACCACGCCGCGCCACGTGCCGGCGCGCATCGTGCAGGTGCCCGACATCCCGCGCACCAAGAACGGCAAGGTGGTGGAACTTGCGGTGAAGGCCATGGTGCACGGCATGCCGGTGACCCACACCGACGCGCTCGCCAATCCGGAGGCGCTGCTACTGTTCCGCGACCTGCCCGAGCTGCGGGCCTAGGCAGGCAGCGCGCGCGGCCGGCCGCGGCATCCACTCGCTCCCGCGGCGGCGAATCAAGGTGTTAGCCGGCGATCTTTGCTCCCTGTTCGGCCAGCAGCGCGCGCAGTATCGAACGATGACAGCGGGACTCGTCCTGGCAGTAGCAGCCCACGGAAAAATTCGCCTCCTGTGACAAGCGAGCCAGGAGTTCTATGGTCCGCGCGGCTTCGGGTTTCTGCATCTCCGTTCGATAGCGCTTCGCGAACGCATTACACTTCGCTGCATCGTCCGCCTGCTGGCCCAGTTTCATGGTTTCGACGCTGGGCGCAAGGTAGGGATACCAGACGTCGTACCAGTTCTGACTGGCGAACTGCGTCCTGGGTACTCCGCGCGGCGGGCGTCTTACAGTTCCGATCCTGAGGCCTTCGTCCTGCGCCCTGGCGCTGCCCAGTCTGACGATACGAATTGCCATGGATATTCCTCCTTCGATCAGCGTGGCGGATTTCCCGACAGCATATTGATGGCCGCGGACAGTTGCGTCGCAAGTTCCGGGTTCAGCTTCGCGGCGAGCGCCTGATGCGCGCTGCGCCATAGTGGCAAGGCCTCGACCAGGCGCATCAAACCTGCTTCGGTAAGCCACATTGCCCGCCGCCTGCGGTCTTTGATGGCGGTGGCCACCTCGACCAGGCCGGAGCGCGCAAGCACGTCGACGTTGCGCGACATGGTCGATTGATTGAGCCCGGCGCGTTCTGCCAATCCGCCCACCGTATCGTCCGGGGAAGATGCGATCAGGCACATCAGTCCAAACTGGGTGCTGGTCAGACCCGATGCCGCTAGACCCTGGTCGAGTTCGGCTGTCAGCAGTCTGGAGGCGAGCCGGGAATGCCATCCCAGATCCTGTTCCAGGGCCTGCGCGATGTCCCGGTGCAGGGAAAGATTGAGTTGTTTTCTGTCGACCATGAGCTATTATACGCATCTGCATACAATGCATCTACATTAAAAGGATCCGTATATGACCTCGTATCGTTACGGCTTGCCCGACCCCGAAGAAACTGCGTCGCTGAGCGGGAAGGCGCTGTTGCAGGCCATTATTGACGGCAGTCTGCCGCAGGCTCCGATTTCGCAAACGATGTCGTTCTGGCTAGTTGAAGTGGGCGACGGCTTTGCCGCGTTCGAGGGCGAACCCGGACGCCAGCTGCTCAACCCCATGGGTACGATACACGGCGGATGGGCGCTGACCCTGATAGACAGTGCCGCAGGCTGCGCCGGCCTGAGTTTGCTTGCACCCGGGGCCGGCTATATCACTGTGGAGACCAAAGGCAATTTTTCCAGGCCCATAGCACACGACGCGGGGCGGGTACGCGCCGAGGCGAAGGTAGTCTCGCAGGGGCGCCAGATCATATCCGTGGAGGCCAAAGTCCTGGCGCAGGACGGACGGGTGCTCGCACACGGTACGTCCACGCTCCTGGTGCTTTCCGCCGGTCGGTAGACGCCACGGCGATACGCGTAGATGAAAATAGGCATACAGACCTGGGGCAGCACCGGCGACATAAATCCTTTCATCGCCCTGGCAGCCGGACTGGTCAAGGCAGGCCACGCGGTGACGCTGGTCATCACCGGTGCCGAGCGCAGGGACTATGCCGAAACCGGCGCGCGACTCGGTTTCCGGGTGGTTCAGGCCGGACATATAGGCGAGAGTGAACAGGCACTCAACGATATCGGCCGCAGGCTCTTCGCCATAGGCAATCCAGTGGCGCAACTTCGCTTCATCTTCGAGCAGATGTTCGATCCCGGTGTTGCGGCGATGTATGCGGCAGCACAAACGCTTAGTGCCGACCATGATTTGATCGTCGGCCATTTCATTGTGCACCCGGCGCAACTCGCCGCAGAGCAGGCCGGCAAGCCTTATGTGACGGTGGCCCTGAATCAGGGCGGGATACCGACCCGCTATGTGCCGCCCTCGCCGCTGCCCAACCTGGGCCACTGGTGCAACGGCATGTTATGGAAATTGGCCGAAAAGATGATCAACGGCATGGTGCTTCCGTCTGCCAACAGCTTGCGCATTGCGCATGGCAGCCATCCCTTGACGAGTTACCGGCAAATCTGGGAGTCCGCGGCCTGCAACCTGATCGCCGTCAGCCCCGTACTCTGCCCGCAATACCCGGACTGGGGCGAGAACCAGCGCGTATGCGGTTTTCTCAATGTGCCGGAAGAGGCGAGCGACTGGCGCATGCCGGACGATTTGGCCCGCTTTCTGCAAAACGGCGAGGCGCCCGTATACATTGGATTCGGCAGCATGATCGGGCTGGCACTGCCCAACGCCGACCTGGATGATGCCACCCGGCTCATGCTGGGGGCCGTGAAACTGGCTGGTTGCCGCGCTATCGTTCAGTCGCATTGGGACGTAGTGAACACCATGCCGGAAGATGCGCAGATATACCGCCTGAGTTCTGCGCCGCATACGCAAATTTTTCCGCTCTGCGCCGCCATCGTCCATCACGGCGGCGCGGGAACCACCCAGACTGCACTGCGCTGCGCTCGGCCGTCGGTGGTGGTGGCACATATAACCGACCAGTTCTTTTGGGGTGACACGCTCAGGAAGCTGGGAGTGGCGCCGGCAGTGCTGAACCGCCGCAAGACCACCCCGGCAAAGCTCGCGGCGGCAATTCGCGCGGTGCTGGCTTCACCGGCGATGCGATTCGCTGCCGAGGAGGCCGGCAGGAAGCTGCAAGCGGAAAACGGTGCGGCCGCGGCAGCGCGCATCATCGAAACGCGCTTCGGTCATCAGCGGAGCCAGCCGCTGCGGTTCATTCCCTGAGCGCGCTAATCAACAAGGCCGGCATCGTGAACGCGACCTTGCCCGCGGCGTCGACGTAGGGCCTGAACACCTTTTGCGCTTCGCGCAGCAGCAGTTCGAATTGCGCATCGTCGAGCAGGCCGCCCAACGTCCATACGCAGGCCCGCTCGGTGGACACCAGCGCGTCGATCGACGCAAAGCGGGCGGTGCCGTCGTGGCGCAGGATGCGCGCATTGCCTATGCCTGCCTCGGCGCATAGCGCGCCCAGACGCGCGGCGTCGCCGAGCACGAACGGGGCGCGAAACGCATCGGCAATGCGTTTTCCGAACAGCCGCTCGAGCAGCCTGGCAAGCTCCGCGTAGCCGGGCGAGTGCTCGACGGCATCGCAGACGGCGACCGCCAGCCGGCCGCCCGGGCGCAGCACCCGCTGCATTTCCCGCAGCGCCGCCGCGGGCTCGTCAAAGAACATCATGCCGAACTGGCTGACTACGGCATCGAAGCTCGCGTCGGCGTACGGCAGCGCCTCGGCCCGGCCTTCGTGCCAGTCGATGTCTGCGCGTTTGCGCCGAGCCACCGCGAGCATCTGCGGGTTGGCATCGAGTCCGAGTGCGGCGCCCCCGGGCCGAACCCGGTCGGCCAGCGCGAGCGTGAGGGCGCCTGTGCCGCAGGCAACATCTAGCGCACGCATCCCCGGCACTATGCCCGCCGCGTCGCAAAGCACCGGGCCGAATTGACTGAACAGGGCCGGCACGAATTGCTCGTCGTAGATCTCCGCCGGCGAACGCGCTGCGCGCTCGATTGGGTGCTCCAATATCTGGTCCATGGCCTCGCCTCCTTTTACCGATGGGCGTAGCATCGTCTATGCCATGAACGAACACCATGACCGATCGTCCGTATCGCATGCCGCGGCGTCCGGCGTCGATGTCCTGTCCGATGTGCTGCGCTCGGTGCGCCTCACCGGCTCGATGGTGTTCCTCGTCAATGCGACTACGCCCTGGCTTGCCTGGGCGCCGCAGGTCGAGGCCTTCCGCCGGCTGGTGCTGCCGGCCTCGCAGCACATCGTGTCCTACCACATCGTCACCGCGGGGCGCTGCTGGGCGGGGTTGCGCAACGCGCCGCCCGAACGATTCGAAGCCGGCGACATCCTCGTCGTGCCGCACGGCGATGCGTACTTCCTCGCCGACGAACCCGGCACCGAACCCGCCTACGGTCCCGCGGAAGCGGTCGCGTTCTTCCGTCAAATGGCTGCCGGCGACTTGCCCTCCGTGGTAAATGTCGGCGGCGGGGGAGCGCAGCAGACGCAGTTCATCTGCAGTTTTCTCGGCTGCGACCTGCGCCCGTCGAATCCGGTGCTGGCGACGCTGCCGCCGATGATACACATGCACGCGGCGGCGCAATCGACGGACCGGGTGCGCCACCTGATCGAGTTTGCGCGCTGCGAGTTGAGCCAGCGTTCTGCCGGTGGCGATGGTGTGCTGCTGCGGCTGGCCGAACTGATGTTCATCGAAGTCGTGCGGCGTCATCTCGAAACTTTGTCCGCAGCGCAGCCCGGATGGCTGGCCGGCTTGCACGATCCGCTGGTTGCGCGTGCCCTGGCGCTGCTGCACGGCGCACCGGCGCGGCGCTGGTCGCTGGAAACGCTCGCAGCGCAGGCGGGCGCGTCGCGCTCGGCCCTGGCCGAACGCTTCGCGCACTATGTCGGCCAGCCGCCGATGCAGTACCTGACGCATTGGCGCATGCAGCTGGCGACCCTGCGGCTGGCCGAGCCCGGCTGCAAGGTCCTCGCGGCCGCGCAAGCGGTGGGATACGAATCGGAGGCGGCGTTCAGCCGCGCCTTCAAAAAGTGCCTGGGTGTCGCGCCTGCTGTTTGGCGGCAGCGCAGCGCGATGAGCGCTGCAGGTCACGGCTGCGAGGACTAGCTATCGAGCTGTCAGATTCTTGCCTCCGCCTAGGCCGCTTTTTTCTTCCCCAGAACCGCTTTGAGGTATTGCCCGGTGTAGCTCGCCGGGTTCTCCGCCACGTCCTCGGGTGTGCCCTGCGCGATGATGCGCCCGCCGCCGTCCCCGCCCTCGGGGCCCAGATCGATGACCCAGTCGGCGGTCTTGATCACGTCGAGGTTGTGCTCGATCACCACCACGCTGTTGCCGTGGTCGCGCAGCCGGTGCAGCACCTGCAGCAGCAGGTCGATGTCCTGAAAATGCAGCCCGGTGGTGGGTTCGTCCAGGATGTAGAGCGTGCGTCCGGTGTCGCGCTTGGATAATTCGAGCGACAGCTTCACCCGCTGCGCCTCGCCGCCCGAGAGCGTGGTCGCCGACTGGCCGAGCTCGACATAACCCAGGCCGACCTCGAGCAGCGTCTTCAGCTTGCGCGCGACGATGGGCACGGCCTTGAAGAATTCGTGCCCCTGCTCCACGGTCATCTTCAGCACCTCGTGCACGTTGCGGCCCTTGTACTGCACTTCCAGCGTTTCGCGGTTGTAGCGCTTGCCGTGGCAGACGTCGCAGGGCACGTAGATGTCCGGCAGGAAGTGCATTTCCACCTTGAGCACGCCGTCGCCCTGGCAGGCCTCGCAGCGCCCGCCCTTGACGTTGAAGGAGAATCGCCCGGGCCCGTAGCCGCGCTCGCGCGCCGCGGGGACGCCCGCGAACAGCTCGCGCACCGGCGTGAACAGGCCGGTGTATGTGGCCGGATTGGAGCGCGGCGTGCGCCCGATCGGGCTCTGGTCGACGCTGATCACCTTGTCGAAATATTCCAGTCCGCTGACCGATTCGTGCGCCGCGGGTTCGGCGCTGCTGCGGTACAGGTGCTGGGCCGCGGCAGCGTACAGGGTATCGTTTACCAGGGTCGATTTGCCCGAGCCCGACACGCCGGTGACGCAGACGAACAGGCCCAGCGGCAGTTCCAGGTCCACGTGCTTGAGATTGTTGCCGCTTGCGCCCTTGAGGCGCAGCACGCGCGCCTTGTCGTAGCGGTGCCGGCGCTTGGGGCTGGGAATTTCGAGCCGCCCGGCGAGATACTTGCCGGTGAGCGAGGCGGGGTTCTTCATGATTTGCTGCGGCGTGCCTTCGGCCACGAGCCTGCCGCCGTGCTCGCCCGCGCCCGGCCCCATGTCGACCACGTGGTCGGCGCACAGGATCGCCTCTTCGTCGTGTTCGACCACGATCACGGTGTTGCCCAGGTCGCGCAGATGCTTCAGTGTGGCCAGCAGCCGGCCGTTGTCCCGCTGGTGCAGGCCGATCGAAGGCTCGTCGAGCACGTACATGACGCCGGTGAGGCCGGAACCGATCTGGCTCGCGAGCCGGATTCTCTGCGCTTCGCCGCCGGAGAGCGAATCGGCGGCGCGGTCCAGGGAAAGGTAGTCCAGCCCGACGTTATTTAGGAAGGCGAGGCGCGAGGCGATCTCCTTCACGATGCGATCGGCAATCGCCGCCTTGTGTCCCGGGAGTTTCAGGTTCTGGAAAAATGCGAGGCCGCGCTTGAGCGGCATGGCGCTCAACTGGAAAATCGGCATGTCGGCGATCTTGACGTTGCGCGCCTCGGCGCGCAGGCGCGTGCCCTCGCAACCCGGGCAGGGCTTGCTGTTCAGGTATTTCGCCAGTTCCTCGCGCACCACGATGGAATCGGTCTCGCGGTAGCGGCGCGCGAGATTGGGGATCACGCCCTCGAATTCATGCTCGCGCACCACGGTGCGGCCGCGCTCCGAGAGGTAGGAGAAGGCGATCTTTTCCTTGCTGCCGTTGAGCACCACGTCCTGCGCCGCCTGCGGCATCCGGTCGAATGCCGCCTCGACGTCGAAGCCGAAGTGCGCGGCGAGGCTGGTGAGCATCTGGAAGTAGAACTGGTTGCGCCGGTCCCAGCCTTTGATCGCGCCGCTCGCGAGCGACAGGTGCGGGTGCGCGACCACGCGGCGCGGATCGAAGAACTCGATCGAGCCCAGGCCGTCGCATTCAGGGCAGGCGCCCATGGGATTGTTGAATGAAAACAGGCGCGGCTCGAGTTCCGCCAGCGAATAGCTGCAGGCCGGGCAGGCGAACTTGGCCGAGAACATGTGCTCCTTGCCCGAGTCCGTCTCCACCGCGATGGCGCGGCCGTCGGCGTGGCGCAGCGCAGTCTCGAACGATTCGGCCAGGCGCTGCTTCAGCTCCGGCCTGACCTTGATCCGGTCCACCACCACGTCGGTGGTGTGCTTTACGTTCTTGGACAGCTTGGGCAGGGCGTCGATGTCGTAGACTTTGCCGTCCACGCGCAGGCGCACGAAGCCCTGCGCGCGCAGCTCGGCGAACAGGTCGGCCTGCTCGCCTTTGCGTCCGGCAACGACCGGGGCGAGGATCATCAGTTTCGTGTCCTGCGGCAGCGCGAGCACATGGTCGACCATTTGCGCCACCGATCGCGAATCCAGCGGCAGCGCATGCTCGGGGCAGTAGGGCGTGCCGACGCGGGCGTACAGCAGGCGCAGGTAGTCGTGGATCTCGGTGACCGTGCCGACGGTGGAGCGCGGGTTGTGGCTGGTGGCTTTCTGCTCGATGGCGATCGCGGGCGACAGGCCCTCGATCAGGTCGACGTCGGGCTTTTCCATGAGTTGCAGGAACTGGCGCGCGTACGCCGACAGCGATTCCACGTAGCGCCGCTGTCCTTCGGCGTAGAGCGTGTCGAACGCGAGCGAAGACTTGCCCGAGCCCGACAGCCCGGTGATCACGATCAGCCGGTTGCGCGGCAGGTCGAGGTTCAGGTTCTTGAGATTGTGCGTGCGCGCGCCGCGAATTCTGATTTGGTCCATGATTCTGACTGGCCTTGGGCGCTGGCCGGGGATTCAAACCTGCTAATATACGAGATTAGCCTGCGCTTACGCCACTCCCAATTTATGTCGCCTGTTTCTTCCAACCGCATGTCTCCCCTGGAAATCCGCGCAAGTCTTTCTCTTGCCTCGATTTTTGCGCTGCGCATGCTGGGTTTGTTCCTGATTCTGCCGGTGTTCGCAGTGCATGCCGCGCACCTCAAGGGCGGCGACAACCATACCCTCGTGGGCATCGCACTGGGCACCTACGGCCTGACCCAGGGGATGCTGCAGATCCCCTACGGCATGGCCTCGGACCGCTACGGGCGCAAACGCATCATCATTCTGGGATTGATTCTGTTCGCCCTGGGCAGCTTCATCGCCGCCATGGGCAACAACATATACGTCATCATCGCCGGCCGCGCGCTCCAGGGGGCAGGTGCGATCTCCGCGCCGGTAATGGCGTTTTTGTCGGACCTCACGCGGGAACAGCACCGCACCAAGGCGATGGCGCTGGTCGGTTCGAGCATCGGCTTGATGTTCGCGCTGTCGCTGGTCGGCTCGCCTTTGCTTTACCGGTACATCGGCATGGGCGGCATATTCATTCTCACCGGCGTGCTCGCGCTGGCGGCGATATGGGTGGTGGTGAGCGTAGTTCCGCAGGAGTCGCTGGCAAAGATCGAGGAAGAAGAACACGTCGAGCCGGCCCGGCTCGGCGATGTGCTCAGGAACCCGCATCTGCTGCGGCTCAATTTCGGCATTTTCTCCCTGCATGCGGTGCAGATGGCGATTTTCGTCGTTGTGCCGCTGGCCCTCATCAGCGCCGGTGGAATTCCGGTGGCGCAGCACTGGAAGATCTATCTGCCTGTGGTGCTCGGGTCTTTCGTCCTGATGGTGCCGGCGATTTTCTACGCCGAGAAGAAGGATGCGATCAAGCCCGTGTTCCTCGCCAGCATCGCGCTGATGGCGGCAGTGCAGCTGGGTTTTGCGTTTTCCTTGCAGAATTTCACCGGGCTTGTCATCCTGCTACTGGGCTTCTTCGTTGCTTTCAACATACTCGAGGCGAGTCTGCCCTCGCTGGTGTCGCGCACGGCGCCGGCGAGTGCGAGGGGGGCGGCCCTGGGTGTGTACAACACCACGCAATCGCTGGGGCTGTTCGTCGGTGGCGCCGCGGGCGGCTGGTTGATGCAGCATCACGGGCAAATGCCGGTGTTTGCGTTCGGCGCGGCACTGATCGCGTTTTGGGGGATCAGCGCCGCCGGAATGCGCGTCCCGCAACGTGCGCAAAAACGCGGCGCGGGCACGGTCGGAGGCGGGGCCCTGGGCGATGGAGCGGCCAGGTAGCACTGGATACAAAACTGACAGGGAGACATGAAATGGCATCGGTGAATAAAGTGATAGTCGTAGGCAACCTGGGCAAAGATCCCGAATCGCGCTTCCTGCCCGACGGCAAGGCGGTGTGCAACTTCTCCGTGGCGACCACTGACACCTGGAAGGACAAGGCCACCGGGGAGAAGAAGGAGGCGACCGAATGGCACCGGATCTCCACCTTCGGCAGGCTCGCCGAAATATGCGGCGAGTACCTCAAGAAAGGCAGCCAGGTCTATATCGAGGGCAAGCTGCGCACGCGCAAATGGCAGGACAAGGAGGGGCAGGACCGCTACACCACCGAGATCATCGCCGACGCGATGCAGATGCTGGGGTCCCGCAGCGGCATGGGCGGGGGCGAATCGCGCGAAATGCACGAACCGGCCGCAGCCGGCGAGTCCAGACCGGCGAAAAAGCCCGTCGGCCAGTTCCAGGACATGGACGACGACATTCCATTCTAGCCATGCCGGCCGCGGCGCCGGCCAGACTCCCGCTAGCCCCTTGAAAAGGCAGGTTTTGCCCGCATATTGTGGATGGGAGAGCGCCGCTTTTCCGTTATAATCCACCTCTTTTTTGCCGCTTGGAGGCCATCGTGCCTATATACGAATATCGTTGCTCAGCTTGCGCATTTCAGAAGGAGTACCTGCAAAAGGTGAGCGATCCGCTGCTAAGCGTCTGCCCCGAATGCGGTCAGGAGACCTTCGGCAAGATGCTTACGGCTGCCGGCTTTCAGCTGAAAGGTGGCGGTTGGTATGCCACTGATTTCAAGAACAATGGAGCCAAACCTGCGGCCAAGCTGGCAGGTGGGAACGGAGCCGCAAGCGAGGCGGGAAGCAAGTCCGCGAGCGCGGGCGAGAGCAAGGGCGAGAGCAAGGGCGAAAGCAAGGGCGAAAGCAAGGGCGAGAGCAAGGGCGATAGCAAGGTTGAAGCCAAACCCGCGGCTGCCGCGACTGCGGCCGGTACTGCCACAGCGAGCGCCTCCAAAACGGAATGAAGAAGTACCTCATCACCGGGCTGCTGATCTGGATCCCGCTGGTCATTACCATCTGGGTGCTGAAGCTTGTGGTCGATACCCTCGACCAGAGCCTGTTGCTGTTGCCGCCAGGATTACGCACCGAGAGCTGGCTGGGCTTTCACATGCCGGGCATGGGCGTGCTGCTGACGCTGCTGATCGTCATGCTCACCGGAGTGGTTACGGCGAATTTCGTCGGCCAGCGCCTGGTGCATTTTTGGCACGAAATCCTGCACCGCATTCCGGTGGTGAGTTCGATCTATTCCAGCGTCAAACAGGTGAGCGACACGCTGTTTTCCTCCAGCGGCGAGGCATTTCGCAAGGCGCTGCTGGTGCAGTGGCCGCGCGAAGGCATGTGGACCATAGCCTTTCTCACCGGAGCGCCCGGCGGCGACGTCACGCGGCACCTGCAGGGCGACTATGTCAGCGTCTACGTGCCTACCACGCCCAACCCCACCGGCGGCTATTTCGTGATGATGCCGCGCAGGGACGTGATCGAGCTCGACATGAGCGTGGACGCGGCGCTGAAATACGTGATTTCCATGGGCGTGGCCGCGCCGAACGGAAACGGCAGGCGGAAAAAGGAAACGCTGCCCGCATAATGTGCAATGGGCAATGAGTGTAGCCGCCTGACTCATTACCCATTTCTCATCACGGCTCACCAATAATTATGCGTACGCTCTATTGCGGAGAGGTCAACACCGCGCAACTCGACCAGACCGTCACCCTCTGCGGCTGGGTGAATACCCGGCGCGACCACGGCGGGGTGATTTTCATTGATTTGCGCGACCGCGAAGGCCTCGTGCAAATCGTGTGCAATCCGACGCGCCCGGAAGTTTTCGCCGTGGCGGAGAAAATCCGCAACGAATTCGTGCTCAGGGTGGCAGGCAAGGTGATCCGGCGTGAGCCAGGGCTGGTGAATCCCAAGCTGAAAAGCGGCGAGGTCGAAGTGCTGTGCCACGAACTCGAGATCCTCAACCCGGCGGTGACGCCGCCGTTCCAGCTTGACGAAGAGAACCTTTCGGAGACCACGCGCCTCACGCACCGCGTGATCGACCTGCGCCGGCCGCAGATGCAGGCGAATCTGCGCCTGCGCTACAAGGTGTCGATGGCAGTGCGCCGGTATCTGGACGAGGCCGGATTCATCGATATCGAGACGCCGATGCTCGCCAAGTCGACCCCCGAGGGCGCGCGCGACTACCTGGTGCCCTCGCGCGTGCACGAGGGCATGTTCTTCGCGCTGCCGCAGTCGCCGCAGCTGTTCAAGCAAATGCTGATGATCGCCGGCTTCGACCGCTATTACCAGATCACCAAATGCTTCCGCGACGAGGACCTGCGCGCCGACCGCCAGCCCGAATTCACCCAGATCGATATCGAAACCTCGTTCCTGGCGGAGCAGGAGATCCGGGGCATCATGGAAGCGCTGATGCGCACCGTATTCAAGCAGGCGCTGGACGTGGATCTGCCCGACCCGTTTCCGGTCATGGCCTATGCCGAGGCAATGGCGCGCTACGGCTCGGACAAGCCCGACCTGCGCGTGGCGCTGGAATTTACCGAGCTCACCGACGTCATGAAAAGCGTCGAATTCAAGGTGTTCGCCGGCCCCGCCAATGCCGCCGGCGGGCGCGTCGCGGGCCTGCGCGTTCCCGGCGGCGGCACGCTCACCCGCGGCGAGATCGACGCCTATACCCAGTTCGTCGGCATCTACGTCGCCAGGGGCCTCGCCTATATCAAGGTCAATGATGTCGCCAAGGGCCGCGAAGTCCTGCAGTCGCCCATCGTGAAAAATCTTTCCGATGCGGCGCTCGCCGCCATCGTCGAGCGCTCCGGCGCGAAAGACGGCGACCTGGTGTTTTTCGCCGCTGACAAGGCCAAGATCGTGAACGATGCGCTGGGCGCGCTGCGGGTGAAAATCGGCCACGAAAAGGGCTATGCGCTTGCCGGCTGGAAGCCGCTGTGGGTGGTGGACTTCCCCATGTTCGAATACGACGAGGAAGCCAAGCGCTGGGTCGCCATGCACCATCCGTTTACCGCGCCCAAGGACGGGCATGAGGACTACCTCGCCAGCGATCCTTCGAAGGCCGTGGCCAAGGCCTACGACATGGTGCTCAACGGGTCTGAAATCGGCGGCGGTTCGGTGCGTATCCATCGCGAGGAAGTGCAGTCCAAGGTGTTTCGCGCACTTGCAATCGACGCTGCCGAAGCGAAGCTGAAATTCGGCTACCTGCTCGACGCACTGCAGTACGGCGCGCCGCCCCATGGCGGCATTGCCTTCGGTCTGGACCGCATCGTCGCGATGATGGCGGGCACCGAATCGATCCGCGACGTCATCGCCTTCCCCAAGACCCAGCGCGCACAGTGCCTGCTGACGCAGGCGCCGAGCCCGGTGGACGAAAAGCAGCTGCGCGAGCTGCACATCCGGCTGCGGCAGCGGGAAAAAGACTAGCTGGTTTTCGGCGCAAGGGCGCAAAGGCAGGGACGGTGAAACGACTGGTTTGGGCACTGCTCGCGCTATGGCTTGTCACGGCCGGCGCGTCGATCGGCGCGACGCCGGTCGGCGATGTCCTGGCGGCGGATTTGCCGGGCGAAGCGCGCGCGACCCTGGCGCTGATCAAAGCCGGTGGACCGTTTGCCTACGCCAAGGACGGCAGCGTGTTCGGCAACCGCGAAAAACTGCTGCCCCCGCGCGAGCGCGGCTACTACCGCGAATACACGGTGAAGACGCCGGGCGCGCGCGACCGCGGCGCACGGCGCATCGTCGCCGGAGCCGGCGACTTGGGCGTAGAGCGCAGCTCCGGCGAGTACTATTACAGCGACGATCACTACAATTCCTTTAGGCGCATACGTGAGTAACTTTCTGCAGCAAACGCTGGAGGACAAGGACAAGGCCGGCGTCTACCTGGCCGGCCCGGACACGCGGCTCATCGCCGCAGCCGCGCAGGCGGCCGGGCTCGCCTTGTGGCGCGTGGACATCGGCCACGTGCACGACCAGCAGGGTTTCACCGGTCTGGTGGCGAAGGCGCTCGCTTTTCCGGAATGGTTCGGCGGCAACTGGGACGCCTTCGAAGACTGTCTCGGCGATCTCTCCTGGCAGCCGGCCCCGGGCTATGTGCTGTTGCTGGAGCACGGCAAGCACTTCGGCGCCGGGCACAAACATGAGTTCGTCACCGCGGTGGAAGTGCTGGCAGCCGTGGCCGAGTACTGGCGGGGGCAGGGCAAGCCGTTCTGGGCGATCGTCAGCGGTCCCGAGGGCTGGGATGCGGGCTTGCCGGCATTTGCGCCCGCGTGAGCGCTTGCGCGTCATTCCTGGCAGCGCCCGGCATCCGCTACTCGTACCCGAACCGCAGATACGCCGGGAAGCGCCCCGAAGGACTTGCTCCCGGAGTACGCCCTTCGCATGAAACGGCGCCATGAGCCCGAATTTCAAAATCCCGCGTTCCGTGCTGGTGGTGATCTACACTACCGAGCTGCTGGTGCTCATGCTGGAACGCGCGGGCTGGCCGGGCTTCTGGCAGTCGGTCACCGGCAGCATCGACTACGAAGACGAGCCGCTGCGCGAAACCGCAGCGCGCGAAGTGCGCGAGGAGACCGGCATCGATGTCCTGCAATTCCGGCTGGAGGACTGGGACGTGGAAAACAACTTCGAGATCTTCAAGAGGCATCGCAGCCGCTATGCCCCCGGCGTGACCCATAACCTGGAGCATGTGTTCGGACTGGAACTGCCCGCAGTCGTGCCGGTACGGCTGGATCCGGCGGAGCACCTGCGCTATAAATGGCTGCCGTGGAAAAACGCCGCCGAGCGCACGCCGTCCTGGACCAATCGTGACGCCATCCTGCTGCTGCCGCAAAGGCAGCGCCCGCGCCCGGGCTAGGGTAGCCCTGCCTTGTGCGAACCCCGGGGGCGGGTCCCTTGCGGCGGAAGCGCCACGGCGTACATAATGGGTGCATAGACTGCAACAAAACGAGGGGATACGCCCCGAAGGTCTCGATCCCCCTTGAGGGGAAAGTCCCCTTGGGGGACCTCCCCAGAGCCGGACCGCGGCAAAGCGACTTTTACCGCGCGTGCTTGATCGGAAAGCTGCCATGAACAAGCCTTTGGATTTGCAAGCCGAAACGGAGCGCAGCGAGCGCACCGAATACGTGCTCTCGCGCACCGACAAGTATTTCACCAAGACGCGCCAGATCGTGGACAAGTTCGGCGACATGAGCGTGACCTACGGCGTGTTCCTGCGCCGCGGTACCATATGCGCCGTCAACCCGGCGCTGGAAATTCTGCGCGAATACTATCCACCCGATGCCGTGCCGCTGAAGATCACGCGCCTGTACGAGGAGGGCGCATTCGTCCCGGACCAGAAGCCGATATTCACCTACACCGGTTCGTTCTCCGCGCTCGCCGAACTGGAGACGCTGGTCCTGCGCCGGGTCGGCACCGCCTGCGTGTCGGCCTACAACGCCTACAAGATGGCAACCGACCTGCCCAAGGTGGCATTCATCGACATGCATGCGCGCCACGCCTGCGGCGATGACCTGTCCATACTCGCCGCATACGGCGCCTCGGTCGGCAGCCGCATCGCCAAACTATCCGGCGCGGTCGGTTTTCTCGGCTCCTCGCAGGATCTGACCGCGCATTTCTACGGGCAGGAAAGCGGCATGGGCACGATGCCGCACGCCATCGTCGGCTACGCCGGTTCCACCCTCAGGGCGGCGCAAATGTATGCCGAGACCCACCCGCAGGACAACCTCACCGTGCTGGTCGATTTTTACGCGCGCGAATTCAGCGACGCGCTCGAGGTCTGCCGCTGGTGGTACAACGACATCCTGCCGGCCGATCCGGCGAGCGAGCGCACGCTGGCGTTTCGCATCGACACCCATGGCGAGCGATATGCCGAGGGGCTGGATTACGAGCAGTCGGTCGAACTCGTGGCCGACTGGCTGCATGTGCTCAACGAGTACGAGGCGGTGCGGGTGGTGATGGGCGAGGAAGCCTACGATTCGGACACGCTCAACATCGTCAAGGACCGGGTGCGCAAGGTGCTGTTCGGCACCGGCGTGTCGGTCGCCAGCGTGATCAAGATGCGCGAGACCCTGGATGCGGCCGGATTCAACGCCGCGCGCATCGTCGGCTCGAGCGGGTTCACGCCGTTCAAGTGCAAGATGTTCGGCCATGCGCGCGCGCCGGTGGACGTGATCGGCACCGGCTCGTTCATTCCGGAGGCGTTCGGCGACACTTTCGCCACCGCCGACATATTCAAGTACGACGGGAAATTCCTGATCAAGGTCGGGCGCGAGAAGCTGTTCCAGGGCCTGAAGCGCTGATTTTGGCCACGGCCTCAGCCTGGCAGCGCCGCGTGGGGTAGGAATGAAGCTGCGCCTCGCAACATACAACATCCACAAGGGTTTTTCGCACTTCAACCGGCGCATGATGGTGCACGAGCTGCGCCACCATCTGCGCCTGCTCGATGTGGACCTGGTGTTCCTGCAGGAAGTGCAGGGCGAGCACGAGCACCACGCCAAGCACATGCACAACTGGCCGGTGGGGCCGCAGTACGAGTTCCTCGCCGACGAGGTGTGGGCGGACTATGCCTACGGCCGCAACGCGGTATACGACCACGGCCACCACGGCAACGCGATACTCAGCCGCTTTCCCATCATCAGCGCGGAGAATCAGGATGTGTCCGCGCACCGCTTCGAACAACGCGGGCTGCTGCATTGCGAAGTCGCGCTGGGCACGACCTGCCTGCATTGCCTGTGCGTGCACTTCGGTCTGCACGAGCACGGACGCAGGCGCCAGTTGTCGGCGCTGACCGAGCGCGTGCAGCGCCTGGTGCCGCCGGACGCACCGCTGGTCGTCGCCGGCGATTTCAACGACTGGCGCAATTCCGCCGGGCGCCGCCTGGTGGGGGAACTGGGACTGAGGGAAGTGTTTCGCGACCAGCGCGGGCGCCCGGCGCGAACCTATCCGAGCACCTTCCCCTTGCTGCGCCTGGACCGCATCTACGCGCGCGGCTTCGACGTGCGCCACGCCGAAGTCCACCACGGCCTGCCGTGGTCGCGCATTTCGGACCATGCCGCCTTGAGCGTCGAACTGGAACTGCTGTGACGCTGGAGTTCCTGGGCGGCAACCAGCTGCAGTTGCTGACCAATGGCAGGGGCTATTTCCCGGCGCTGCAAAAGGCGGTCGACGCGGCGCAAAACGAGATCTATCTCGAGACCTACATTTTTGCCGACGACCACACCGGCAGGCGCATTGCCGCCGCCCTGGTGCGCGCGGCCGCGCGCGGGGTGAGCGTGCACGTGCTGGTCGACGGCTTCGGCTCCAAGGGCATGTTCGAGCAGACGCGCAAGCTGCTCGACGCGGCCAATATCGAGGTGCTGATATTCGGCCCCAAGACCTCGCCCCTGACCCTGCGCCGCAACCGCCTGCGGCGCCTGCACCGCAAGCTGGTGGTGGTGGACGCGCGCGTGGCCTTCGTCGGCGGCATCAACATCATCGACGACATGCATACGCCGCGGCATACGCCGCCGCGCTACGACTACGCCGTGCGCGTCGAAGGCCCGCTGGTCGCGAGAGTGCTGGAGCAGACCGAGCGCCTGTGGCGGCGCGTAGCCTGGGCCAGCCTGAAGCGCGGCATGGAGCGGCATGCATCGGTCGCCGCCGCCGAGACCGGCACGCAGCACGCGGTGCTGGTGGTGCGGGACAATTTTCGCCATCGTTCCGACATCGAGGACGCGTATCTCGAAGCAATCCGCGAGGCACGCAAGGAAGTCATCATCGCCAATGCCTATTTCTTTCCGGGCACGCGCTTTCGCCATGCTTTGCGCGAGGCGGCCGGGCGCGGCGTGCGCGTGGTGCTGCTGCTGCAGGGGCGGATCGAATACCTGCTGCTGCACTACGCCTCGCGCGCGCTGTACGGTTCGCTGCTCGACGCCGGGGTGGAGATCTACGAATATCACCGGAGCTTCCTGCATGCCAAAGTCGCGGTGATCGACCGGCACTGGGCCACGGTGGGCTCTTCCAACATCGACCCCTTCAGCCTGATGCTGGCGCGCGAAGCCAATATCGTCGTCGAGGACCAGCAATTTTCGCAGGAGCTGCGCCGCAGCCTGCTCGACCATATGAAAACCGGCGCCAAGGTGGTGGCCAAGCGCCAGTGGCGCCGCCAGCCCCTGTGGCGGCGCCTGCTCATCTGGAGCGCTTACGGCTGCACCCGGCTGCTGATGGGCGTGGCCGGCTATGGCGGGAAGCATTAGCATGAAACTGACGGAGCAGGATCTGGAGCGCATCAGCGCGCTCACGCTGGAGCACTACAATCAGCGCGCCGGCGATTTTTTCGCGGGCACGCGCGATCACGATGTCAGCCAGAACATCGCCGCGCTGCTGGCGCACATCGAGGGCGAACCGCCGTACGCCATCCTCGATTTCGGCTGCGGGCCGGGCCGCGACCTGAAAACGTTTGCCGGTCTGGGCCATATCGCCGTGGGCCTGGACGGCGCCGCGCAGTTCGTCCAAATGGCGCGCGCCTACAGCGGCTGCGAGGTGTGGCAACAGGACTTCCTGCGACTCGAATTGCCGCCGGAGCGCTTTGACGGCGTGTTCGCCAACGCTTCGCTGTTTCACGTCGCCAGCCAGGAACTGCCGCGGGTACTGCGCGAACTGCACGCCACGCTGAAACCCGGCGGCGTGCTGTTCAGCTCGAATCCGCACGGGCGCAACGACGAAGGCTGGAACCGCGGCCGCTATGGCGCCTACCACGATCCGGACACCTGGCGTACCCTGGTCGCGGGCGCGGGATACACCGAGCTGGCGCACTACTATCGTCCGCCCGGCCTGCCGCGCGAGCAGCAGCCCTGGCTGGCGAGTGTATGGCGCAAGCAAGGCGCCGGTTCATAAGGCTGAGCCGGTGGATTCCTACTCGCCCGGACTGCGGCGGCGGAACATGCCCACGCCCGACATGTGCATCACCAGTTCGCCGTGCTGGTTGTAGACTTCGGAGCGCGCGCGCACGGTACCCATGTCGGGGCGGCTCGCCGAGGCGCGCGTTTCCTGCACCGCGACTTTCAGATGCAGCGTGTCGCCAGCGCGCACCGGCTTCACCCAGCGCACTTCGTCCACCCCCGGTGATCCCATGCTGGCCGACTCGAGCAGGTAGCTGTCGCAGATCATGCGCATGCAAAGACCGGCCGTCTGCCAGCCGCTCGCGATCAGGCCGCCGAATACGCTCTGCGTCGCTTTCTCGCGGTCGGTGTGGAAGGGTTGCGGATCGTACTTGCGCGCGAACTCGATGATCTCTTCCTCGCTGAGACTGAGCCCGCCTGTCTCGAACACCTGCCCGGGGTAAAAGTCCTCCCAGTAATACTTGTAGCTCACGTGAGCACCGCTAGGCCGGCGTGCGGCGCAGGAACAACTGGCGACCGCGCATGGACAGCACCACTTCGCCGTTCTGATTGAGCGCTTGCCAGAGAAACAGTATGGTGCCTCGATTGAGCTGCTTGGCCGAGGGCGTGGATTCGATCACCGTCGTTTTCAGGTGCAGCGCGTCTCCGGGACGCACGGGCTTCAGCCAGCGCAGCTCCTCGAGGCCGGGAGATCCGACGCAGGAGGACTCGAGCAGATAACCGTCGCACATCTGGCGCATCATGACGGCACAGGTTTGCCAGCCGCTCGCGATCAGCCCGCCGAAAGGCGAACTGCGCGCCGCTTCCACATCGGTGTGGTAAGTCTGCGGGTCGTACTCGCGCGCGAAGCGCACGATGTCCTCTTCCGACAGCGCGCGCGCGGCGGTTTCGAACACCCGGCCCGGTGTGAAGTCTTCCCAGTAATATTTGATCGCCATCAGACCTTGGCTTCCGGCTTGAGTTGCAGGGACTTGTACTCGAGGAATTCCTCCAGCCCGAAGCGGCCGAGTTCGCGCCCGTTGCCCGACTGCTTGTAGCCGCCGAAGGGCGCGCGCAGGTTGAACGGACCGCCATTGATGTCCACCTGGCCGGTGCGCATGCGCTTCGCCACTTTTTTCGCATGTTCTTCGTCTTTCGACCAGACGCCGCCGCCGAGGCCGTAGGGCGTGTTGTTGGCAATCCTCACCGCCTCGTCTTCGTCCCTGTAGGTGATGATGGACAGCACCGGCCCGAAGATTTCCTCCTGCGCGATGCTCGAGTCGGGCCGGACCCGGCCGAATATGGTGGGCCGGACGTAATAGCCCTTGGGCAGGCCCTCGGGGGCATCGGCGCCGCCGGTGAGCAGTTCCGCTCCGCTTTCCATGCCTTTCCTGATGTAGCCGCGCACGCGTTCGCGCTGCGCTTCCGATACCAGCGGGCCGAGCTTGGCCGCGCCGCCGTAGGGATCGCCGACGGTGAAGCTTTTGGCCACTTCGGCCGCGATTTTCGCGACCTCCTCGTATTTGCTCTCCGGCACCAGCAGGCGCGTGTGCGCCGAGCAGGTCTGGCCGGAGTTCAGAAAGCAGGCGTTGATCGTACCTTTCACCGCGGCGGCCAGGTCGGCGTCCTCGAGCACTACCGCGGCCGACTTGCCGCCCAGTTCCAGGGCCACGCGCTTCACGGTCGCCGAAGCGAGTTCGGACACGCGCTTGCCGGCGCGGGTGGATCCGGTGAAGGACACCATGTCCACTTCCGCGTGCGCGGCCATGGCCTCGCCCACCACCGGGCCGTAGCCCGTGACCAGGTTGAACACGCCCGCGGGCAGTCCGGCGGCGTGGATGATTTCGGCCAGCACGAAGGCGTTGAGCGGCGCCACTTCGGATGGTTTAAGTACCACCGTGCAGCCGGCGGCGAGCGCCGGCGCGACCTTGGCAGCGATCTGGTGCAAGGGATAATTCCACGGCGTGATCGCTGCGACCACGCCGACCGGCTCGCGCAGGACGAGTGAATTGCCGACCTGCTCTTCGAAGGCGTAGCTGGCGAGCATTTTCGCGTACATGCCGAAGGTGGCCGTGGGCGAGCCCGCCTGGATCATGGTGGCGAGCTTCACCGGCATGCCCACCTCGCCGGCGATGAGCTTGCCGATCTCTTCCGCGCGCGCTTTCAGCCCTTCGTGGATTTTCTGCAGGTACGCGGCGCGTTCGGCCGCAGCTGTCGCGGCCCAGCCGTCGAAGGCGGCGCGCGCGGCGGCGACTGCGGCATTGACGTCATCGGCCGTACCTTCGGGAACGCGTCCCATGACCTCCTCGGTCGAAGCGTTGATCACATCGATTGACTTGCCGTCTTTGGGCGCGGCCCACTGGCCGTTGATGTATAGCTGGTCGCGGACTTGCATGATTTTTCCCATGGGAGAAGAAAGCGCAGGAGCGCCCATTTTAGCGGATAGGCCGGCGCGCGTGGCGGGCACGGCAGCAACAGCGCAGGCGTGTGCGCCTTCGTTTATGCTATGCCGGCGCGGACGAGTGCTCTACACCGGTCAGGGGAATCAGCCGCTCGTACGCGCTGATCTTCCGGCGCAGCTGCTCAGGCAGGGGAGCGGATTTCTTGGTCGCCGGATCGGCGTTCACGTATATCAGCTCGCCGCTGACCAAGTGGGTGTCGCCGCGCCAGATCTCGAGCAGGAACTGCATGCTCGAGCGCCCCAGGCGCGCGGTGCGGCCGTGTATGTCGAGGAAGTCGTCGAATTCGGCCGAGCCGTGGTACTCGGCCGTGGCCTTGACCGCGTACATGTCGGTGCCGAAGTCCTTCACGAAACCGTCCGGATAGTCGATGCCGATGCTGCGCCAGTACTCGGTGATGGCGACGTCGAAATAGAGGAAATAATTGCCGTTGAACACGATGCCCTGCCGGTCCACCTCAGCCCAGCGCACCCGCAGCCTGTGGCAGAAAACAAATTGCTCGCGTGACATTGCCGCTATCCTGATGAAGAAACTCGGAGCGCCGTACTATAGGCGCAACAGCGCTCGCGGGCAAGAACACCCAGCGACAGAAGTCCCCTGGACCCAAGCGGCGTGGCCGAGCCGCCGGGTTTGCGCATATACTGATGCGCGCCAGCGTTCGACGCATGAAAAGCAAAGCGAGCCCCGGATTTATGGACGATATCGTCATCCGCGCCATGGCCAAATGGCCGAACCTGCCGGCGGTATACGGCTGGCTTGCGCTGGATCGCCGCGGGCAATGGTCGATCAAGAATGACTCGCCCGGCGGCAGCGCCCGCTTCGATCCAGTCGTTAACACGAAGCTGATCGAATTCATCGGCCGCAACTATGCGCGCGACGAAGCCGGATGCTGGTATTTCCAGAACGGCCCGCAGCGGGTCTACGTCGGCCTCGACTACACGCCGCTCGTCTACCGCATCGCGCGCGCGCATCCGCTCGCGTTCGAAACGCACACGGGAGTCGCTTGCGCGAGCCTGCAGGCGGCGTACATGGACGAAGACGGCAACCTGCTCCTCGTGACCGAGCACGGGCCCGGGATGCTGATCGACCGCGACCTGCCGCGCGGGCTCGAAGCGCTCTCCTACGCCGACGGTCATGCGCTGGAGGAGGAGCGCTTGCTCGCGCTGATCGAAGAGGGCAGCGATGCGGCCGGGGTGTATTTCAACACCGGCGCCCTCAGCCTGCCTCTGACGCTGATCAGGTCCGAGGAGGCGCCGCAGCGCCTGGGCTATGTGCGCGAGCCGCGGCCCGCGGGCTGAATTCCTAGCCCGGAACCAGGACGACCTTGCCCTTGACCTTGCGCTCCATGACGTCATTGAGCGCGCGTGCCGCCTGCGCCAGCGGATAGGCGGCGCTGACCAGCGGTTTCAGCCTGCCGCTGGCGATCCAGCCCAGAAGTTCGCGTACGTTCGCCTCGTTTTTCTGCGGCTCCTTGCGCGTGAAATTGCCCCAGAACACGCCGACGATGGAAAAGCCCTTCAGCAGCGGCAGGTTGAGCGGAATCTTGGGGATTTCGCCGCCGGCGAAACCGATGACCAGGTAGCGCCCGCCCCAGGCCATGTCGCGCATCGCCGGCTCGGCGAATTTGTCGCCCACCGGGTCGTAGACCACGTCCACGCCCTTGCCATCGGTGATGCGCTTCACCGCCTCGCGCAAATCCTCGTTCGCGTAATTGATGGTGGCGTCGGCGCCCAGTTGCCTGCACGCCGCTAGCTTGTCGTCGCTGGAGGCGGCGGCGATCACGCGCGCGCCCATCAACCTGCCCAACTCGACCGCGGCGCTGCCTACGCCACCCGCGGCGCCGAGCACCAGCAATGTCTCACCCGCCAGGAGCCGCGCGCGGTCCTTGAGCGCGTGGTAGGAAGTGCCATAGGTCATCATGAACGAAGCGGCCACCTTGAAGTCCACCCCCGGCGGCATCGGAATGCAGGCGCGCGCGTCCACGGCTATCTCCTCGGCATACGCGCCCCAGCCGGCATAGGCGATCACCGCGTCGCCGGCTTTGGGATGTGTCACGCCTGCGCCCACTGCTTTCACCACCCCCGCAAGCTCGGTGCCGGGCGAGAACGGGAACGGCGGCTTCGCCTGATACTTGCCCTGAATGATCAGCGCATCCGGGAAGTTCACCCCTGCCGCCTTCATGCTCACCAGCACCTGGCCGGCTGCAGGCACCGGCGCAGGGACGTCCTCTACAACGAGCGTGTCGGGCAAACCGTATTGCTTGCAAAGCACTGCTTTCATGAAATGGATCTCCTGGCGCTGGGTGGTTTGGGGAGAATGATACCCGTGTTCTTCCTGCCGGCTCAATTGTCAGAGCCGCCGGTATTCGTGTTTCTTGTTGCGCTGCCAGGCAAACAAAAAAGCCGGCCTGGGCCGGCTTCTGCAGTGCAAGGAGTTCGCTCAATACGCGAACGCGCGCCTGCCCGAGTCGCGGCTGTTTCTGCCGCCGGCGCGGGCTGCGGGCTGGCGCGGCGCATTCTGGCCGCGGTTAGCGCCCGCTTTTTTCGGCGCGTTCGACGGGCGGCGCTGCTGCTGGCCGCCGCGTTTGCCCTGCACGATGGGCTCGGCCCTGATGCGCGGGTCGACCTCGAATCCGGGCACGATGTCCTTCTTGATCTCTCTCTTGATCAGGCGCTCGATGTCGCGCAGCAGACCGAGTTCGTCCACGCAGACCAGTGAAATGGCTTCGCCAGTCGAACCCGCGCGGCCGGTGCGGCCGATGCGGTGCACGTAATCGTTGGCCACGTGCGGCAGCTCGAAATTGACCACGTGCGGCAACTCGTCGATGTCCAGGCCGCGCGCGGCGATGTCGGTCGCCACCAGCACCTTGATCTTGCCGGCCTTGAACTCGGCCAGCGCGCGCGTGCGCGCGGGCTGGCTCTTGTTGCCGTGGATGGCGTCGGCGCGGATGCCCGACTTGACCAGTTTCTCGGCGAGGTTGTTGGCGCCGTGCTTGGTGCGCGTGAACACCAGCACCTGCTTCCAGTCGCCCTGGGTGATCAGATGCGCGAGCAGGTCTTTCTTTTTCTCGCGGTCCACCGGGCACACGCGCTGGGCGATCAGCTCGGCGGTGGCGTTGCGGCGCGCGACCTCGACCAGCAGCGGGTCGTGCATGAAGCCGTCGGCGAGCTTCTTGATCTCGTCGGAAAAGGTGGCCGAGAACAGCAGGTTCTGCCGCTGCTTGGGCAGGTAGGCGAGGATCTTGCGGATGTCGGGAATGAAGCCCATGTCGAGCATGCGGTCGGCCTCGTCGAGCACCAGCACCTGCACCTTGGACAGATCCACCGTGCGCTGCGCGAGGTGATCGAGCAGGCGCCCCGGCGTCGCCACCAGGATGTCGATGCCGCGTTTCAGCGCCTGCGCCTGCGGGTGGAAGCCGACGCCGCCGTACACCGACAGCGACCTGATCTTGGGCAGATGCTTGCCGTAGGTGTAGACGCTCGCCTGCACCTGGGCGGCGAGTTCGCGCGTGGGCACCAGAATGAGCGCGCGCACCGGCGTGCGGCCTTGCGGCCCGCCCGACTGTTCGGCGATTCTTTGCAGTATGGGCAGGGTGAAGCCTGCGGTCTTGCCGGTGCCGGTCTGGGCGCCGCCCATGAGGTCGCGGCCTTTGATTACGGCGGGTATCGCCTGTGCCTGGATCGGGGTGGGTTCGGTATAGCCTTGCTCGCCGACGGCAAGCAATAGTTCGGCGCGCAGGCCGAGTGCGGAAAAAGACATGTAATGCTCCTGGTATCGGCCTGTCGACGATTGGTTA
>JACZJV010000127.1 GCA_014860355.1 Burkholderiales bacterium
AGCCCTGGAACAAATGGGCGCGCGCATCGCCATGGGCGAGAACTGGATCGAGGCCAGTGCGCCGCCCGGCGGCAAGGCGAGGAAGAAACTGCGCGCCATCGACGCCGACTTCAACCATATCCCGGATGCGGCCATGACCATCGCCGTGGCGGCGCTGTTCGCCGACGGGGTCAGCGTGCTGCGCAACATCGGCAGCTGGCGCGTGAAGGAAACCGACCGCATCGCCGCGATGGCCAAAGAATTGCGCAAACTCGGCGCAGGCGTGGAGGAGGGCGCGGACTTCCTGCGCATCACGCCTCCTGCCCGGGGTCTTGCAGCCGGCGCGTCGATCGACACCTATGATGACCATCGCATGGCCATGTGTTTCTCGCTGGCGGCTCTGGGCGGCGTCGCGGTGCGCATCAACGATCCGCAGTGCGTGAATAAGACCTACCCCGGATATTTCGACGCATACGCGCGGATTTCCGGATGAAACCGGCGATGGCAGAAGCGGAGACTGCAGTGCCGGTAATCGCCATCGACGGCCCCTCGGCCTCGGGCAAGGGCACGATATCGGAACGGGTTGCCGAGGCGCTGGGATTTCATTACCTGGACAGCGGGGCCTTGTATCGCCTGGTCGCGCTGGCGGCGATGCAGGCGGGACTAGGCTTGGATGATGAGGCGGCACTGGCCGGGTTGGCAAGCAGCCTGGATGTGCGCTTCGGGCGCGGAAGTATTATCCTTAATAATAAAAATGTTACAGACGACATTAGAAGTGAAATATGCGGTACCGGCGCCTCCAAAGTGGCGGTCCTGCCCGGCGTGCGCCAGGCGCTGCTTGCGCGCCAAAAGGGGTTTCGGCAGGCCCCGGGACTGGTAGCCGAGGGCCGCGACATGGGAACGGTGGTGTTTCCGGACGCCAGGCTCAAGCTGTTCCTCACCGCGAGCGCGGAAGTGCGCGCCGAGCGTAGGTATAAGCAGTTGAAAGAAAAAGGAATCGATGCTAATATTCGAGCCCTTTTGCAGGAATTGCATGAACGCGACCAGCGCGACAGCGCCAGAAGCGTAGCGCCCCTGCAAAAGGCGGTCGATGCCCTGGAGCTGGATAGCAGCGGGATCGGCGTAGATGAAATAGTGCGCCAGGTACTTGATTGGTACCGGCAAAAGGCGGCGGGCTCGCAGGTCTAGGAGGCCGTTTCGGAATGTTCGAAACGGCCCCGGCTTAGGGGGGTATGAGGGGAATTTCTCCTGCTCATGCCGCGATGGACCCTAAAGTGAGCCCGCCTTGTGTTCAACCAACCCCGTCCGCAAGGGCGGTGAATCAGGTAAATAAATCCAATGTCCAATCTCTCCCCCGCGGTTGCCTCCAACGAAAATAATTTCGCTGCCCTGTTTGAAGAAAGCCTGACGCGCCAGGAAATGCGCATCGGCGAGGTGATAACCGCAGAAGTGGTTCGCGTAGATATGAATTTCGTCGTGGTGAACGCCGGACTCAAGTCCGAGAGCTTCATCCCGGTCGAGGAATTCCGCAATGACGCCGGCGAGGTCGAGGCCAAAGTCGGCGATTTCGTCAGCGTCGCCATCGAGGCTCTGGAAGACGGCTTCGGCGAAACCCGCCTTTCGCGCGACAAGGCCAAACGACTGTCCGCCTGGATGGACCTGGAAAAGGCCCTGGAAACGGGCGAACTGGTCTCCGGCGTGATCAGCGGCAAAGTCAAGGGCGGCCTCACCGTCATGGCCAACGGCATCCGCGCCTTCCTTCCCGGTTCGCTGGTGGACATCCGGCCGGTCAAGGACACGACGCCGTTCGAAGGCAAGACCATGGAGTTCAAGGTCATCAAGCTCGACCGCAAGCGCAACAACGTGGTGGTGTCGCGCCGCGCAGTGCTCGAGGCGAGCCAGGGCGAAGAGCGCCAGAAGCTGCTGCAGACCCTGTCCGAGGGTTCGGTGGTGAAGGGCATCGTCAAGAACATCACCGACTACGGCGCGTTCGTAGACCTGGGCGGCATCGACGGCCTGCTGCATATCACCGATCTCGCCTGGCGCCGCGTCAAGCATCCGTCCGAGGTGCTCAACGTCGGTGACGAGGTAACCGCCAAGATACTCAAGTTCGATCAGGAGAAGAATCGCGTGTCCCTCGGCATGAAGCAGCTGGGCGAAGACCCGTGGGTGGGCCTGTCGCGCCGCTATCCGACCAGCACGCGCCTGTTCGGCAAGGTTACCAATCTCACCGACTACGGCGCGTTCGTCGAGGTCGAGCAGGGCATCGAGGGCCTGGTGCACGTGTCCGAGATGGACTGGACCAACAAGAACGTACACCCCTCCAAGGTGGTGCAGCTCGGCGACGAGGTCGAGGTGATGATCCTCGAAATCGACGAGGAGCGCCGGCGCATCTCGCTGGGGATGAAGCAGTGCCTGCCCAATCCCTGGGGCGAATTCGCGATCAACTTCAAGAAGGGCGACCGGGTCAAGGGGCAGATCAAGTCGATCACCGACTTCGGCGTGTTCATCGGCCTGCCCGGCGGCATCGACGGACTGGTGCACCTCTCGGACCTGTCCTGGAGCGCCACCGGCGAAGAGGCGGTGCGCAACTACAAGAAGGGCGACGAGGTCGAGGCGGTGGTGCTGGCGATCGACACCGAGCGCGAGCGCATCTCGCTCGGCATCAAACAGATGGACGGCGATCCGTTTACCAATTACATCGCCACCCACGACAAGAACAGCGTGGTCCAGGGCACGGTGAAATCGGTCGACGCCAAGGGTGCGGTGATCGCGCTGGAGGGCGACGTCGAGGGTTACCTGCGCGTTTCCGAAGTTGCGCGCGAACGCATAGAGGATCTTACGCACCACCTGAAGGAAGGCGAAAAGGTGACGGCGATGATCATCAACATCGACCGCAAGAACCGCTCGATCAACCTGTCCATCAAAGCCAAGGACATGGCCGAGGAGCAAGGCGCGATGCAGAAGTTGCAGAGCGAAAGCGCGGCCAGTTCCGGCAGCACCAGTCTGGGCGCGCTGCTGAAAGCGAAACTGGAAAACAAGAACTCTCAGGAATAACAAGGGGCAGGACAGATGACCAAGTCCGAATTGATTGCCAGGCTGGCGGGGCGGTATCCGCAGCTGGTCGCCAAGGACGCCGAGTTCGCGGTGAAGACCATACTCGATGCGATGACACTGAGCCTGGTCAAGGGCCAGCGCATCGAGATCCGCGGCTTCGGCAGCTTCGGGTTGAATTATCGCCCGCCGCGCACGGGCCGGAACCCGAAGTCCGGGGACAAGGTCCAGGTGCCGGAGAAGTTTGTGCCGCACTTCAAGGCCGGCAAGGAACTGCGTGAGCGCGTGGACTCGAATTAGCGCGCCTCCCGCAGAGCGGGAACGGGCGGCATCGGATCGATGCCGCTTCTTTTTTTCTGAACCGAGCTGACCATGCGCATCCTCACCTGGACCCTGCGCATCATCCTGTTCCTGGCGCTGTTTCTGCTCGCGCTGAAGAACACCGATAGCGTCGGCCTGCACCTTTATTTCGATCATGTATGGCAGGCCCCGCTGATACTGGTTCTGCTGGTGTTTTTTGCCGCGGGCGCCGTGGTGGGGGTGCTCGCCACGCTGGCCACGGTGTTCAGGCAACGGCGCGAGATAGCGCGGCTGCAGCGCGAACTGGGCAACCGTGCGGGCGAAGCCGGTGCGCGCGCCCCGGCCGCAGACGGCGGCGTCGATTCGCAGTCCGATATCTAGCGCAGCGGCATGGAATTCGAATTCTGGTGGCTGCTCGCGTTTCCGCTGTTCTTCGGGCTGGGCTGGCTGGCGGCGCGCATCGATATCAAGCATCTCGTGTCCGAATCCCGGTCGCTGCCGCGCTCCTATTTCAAAGGGCTCAATTTCCTGCTCAACGAGCAGCCGGACAAGGCGATCGAAGCGTTCATCGAGGTGGTCAAGGTCGACCCGGAGACCATCGAACTGCACTTCGCGCTCGGCAGCCTGTTTCGCCGCCGCGGCGAGACCGAGCGCGCGATCCGCATGCACCAGAACCTGCTCGAGCGCGGCGACCTGGGCCAGGAGCAGAGGCTCGCCGCGCTGTTCGAACTGGGCCAGGATTATCTCAAGGCGGGATTGCTGGATCGCGCCGAAGAGGTGTTTGCGAAGCTGCGCGACACCACACACCGGGGCGCTGCGCTCAAAGCCCTGCTCGACGTCTACCAGCAGGAAAAGGATTGGGAAAAGACCATAAACGTGGCAAGAGAGCTGGGTGCCGACCTGGGCCAGTCCTGGAACAAGGAGATCGCCAACTATTACTGCGAACTCGCCGTGATCGAGATGACGCACTCGCGCGGCGAAGCGGCGTTGGCGCACCTGGGCGAGGCGCTCAAAGCCAATCGCAAGTGCGCGCGCGCCAATGTGCTCTTCGGCGATATCCATTCGGCCGCGGGCAATCACGAGGCGGCGATCGAGGCATGGAAGCGGATCGAACAGCAGAATCCGGCTTACCTCGCCCTGGTGGCGCAACGGCTGCTGGAGAGCTACCGCGCGCTGGGCAGGCGCGACGAGGGGCTGACCTTGCTGCGCGGCTTCCTCGCCGGTTCGCCTTCGCTGGATCTGCTCGACGTGGTGTTCCAGTCGACGCTGGAGGCACAGGGCGCGGAGGCGGCGCACAAGCTCGTGCGCGACGAGTTGCGCCGCAACCAGACCCTGCTCGGTCTGGACCGGCTGCTCGACGCCGAGCTGCTGGTGGTCCGGCCCGAGCGCCGCAGCGATGTGCAGCTGGTCAAGAACCTGGTGCACAGCCACACGCAGCGGGTTTCGCGTTACCGCTGTGAGAACTGCGGATTCAAGGCGCGCCAGTTCTACTGGCACTGTCCGGCCTGCGGCGGGTGGGAAACCTATCCGCCGCGGCGCGGCGAAGAATTTGATCTGGTCCCTTAGGGACAACGGGAAATATCCGGTGCGCGACGCGAAAGGTACTTCGAGCGTGCGCCCTCTGCAGGTTCGGTGGGTAACCTTAGCCAGGAGGCTAGTTTGAAAATCACAGTGGTCGGTACGGGATACGTGGGACTGGTCAGCGGTGCCTGCCTCGCAGACGTCGGCAACGACGTGCTCTGCCTGGACCTGGACGCGAGCAAAATCAAGATACTCGACGAGGGCGGCATCCCGATCTACGAGCCGGGGCTGCAGGACATGGTGAATCGCAACCACATGGCAGGGCGCCTGGATTTCACTACCGACGTCGAGCGGGCGGTCGCATTCGGTACGGTGCAGTTCATCGCGGTCGGGACACCGCCCTCCGAGGACGGTTCGGCCGATCTGCAATACGTGCTCGCGGCGGCGCGCGCAATCGGCCGGCACATGCGCGATTACCGCGTGGTGGTGGACAAGTCCACCGTGCCCGTGGGAACGGCCGACAAGGTGCGCGCGGTCATAGCCGAAGAGCTCAAGGAGCGCGGCGCCGACATCGCCTACAGCGTGGTGTCCAACCCGGAATTTCTCAAGGAAGGCGCTGCGCTCGAGGATTTCATGCGCCCGGACCGCATCGTGGTGGGCAGCGACGACGAACGCGCTTTGCTGATCATGCGCAATCTCTACGCGCCGTTCCAGCGCAGCCACGAACGCGTGATCTCCATGGACGTGCGCTCGGCCGAACTCACCAAGTACGCCGCCAATGCGATGCTCGCCACGCGCATTTCCTTTATGAACGAACTCGCCAATCTGGCCGAGCGCCTGGGCGCGGACATCGAATGCGTGCGTCGCGGCATCGGCGCCGACCCGCGCATCGGCTACCATTTTCTGTATCCGGGCGCGGGCTACGGCGGCTCCTGCTTTCCCAAGGACGTGCAGGCGCTGATGCGCACCGCGGGCGAGGCGGGCATGGATCTGCTCATCCTCGACGCGGTGGAGCGGGCCAACGCGGCGCAGAAGCAGGTGCTCGGCAACAAGATCCTGAAGCGCTTCGGCCCCGAGCTGAAAGGAATGAATTTCGCCCTCTGGGGGCTGGCATTCAAGCCCAATACCGACGATCTGCGCGAGGCGCCGAGCCGGGTGCTGCTGGCCGAGCTGCTCGCGCGCGGCGCGAGCGTCACCGCCTACGACCCGGTCGCCATGCCCGAGGCGCGGCAAATCTATCAGGGCGAGGCCCGGGTACGGTTTGCCGACTCGCCGATGGCAGCGCTCGAAGGCGCCGACGCGCTGGCAATCGTGACCGAGTGGAAGGAATTCCGCAGCCCGGATTTTCAGCGCATGAAACAGCTGCTGCGCACGCCGGCCGTTTTCGACGGCCGCAATCTGTATGATCCGGCCGAGGTCAGGAATAGCGGCCTGGAGTACTATCCGATCGGAAGGTTGTAGGGCGGTGTTATGTGCCGCGTCGTGAAGAGCGCAGCATGGTACTTGCAGCCATTGTGCGCTGCGCGCGTCAACCGCGTTTTCTGTGCGGATGAAAAGCGCATCCGCACGGAGAACGCGGTTATGGTTAACACCAAACGCAGCGCGGGGGGTGATACAAGATCGTCGATTGCGCGCGGATGTGCTTTTCATCCGCACGCAATCGGCGATCCGCGCGGACGGGGCGCCGTCCGCGCAAGTCAAACGCTACAGTCAGGCAGTAACGGAATCGCGATCTGAATCAGCGCGCGTATAGATCGACGAAACACGAGGGCGAACGGGTTTGGGAATGAAATTGGAAGTTCTGCCGGATTTTTCCAGGGCGCGGCTGCTGGTGGTCGGCGACGTGATGCTCGATCGCTACTGGTTCGGCGAGGTGAGCCGCATTTCGCCCGAGGCGCCGGTGCCTGTGGTCAAGATCGAGCGCACCGAGGAGCGTCCCGGCGGCGCCTCCAATGTCGCGCGCAACGCGACCGCGCTGGGAGCGCGGGCAACCCTGCTGTCCGTCGTCGGTGACGACGAGGCCGGCGCGCGTCTGCGCGGGCTGATAGAAGCCGAACATGTCGTCGCCTGCCTGCACAAGGACCCGAGCATACCGACCACGGTGAAGCTGCGCGTGATCGGCCGGCAGCAGCAGCTCCTGCGCATAGACTTCGAGACCTTGCCCAGCCACGAGGTGCTGGCGGACAAGCTGGCCGATTTCGAGCTGCTGCTTGCCGATTGCGACGTGCTGGTCATGTCGGATTACGGCAAGGGCGGGCTCGCCCACATCGAAAAAATGATCGAGCTCGCGCGCGCCGCCGGCAAGACCATCCTGGTCGATCCCAAGGGCGACGACTATTCACGCTACCGTGGGGCGACCGTCGTGACGCCCAACCGCGCCGAGCTGCGCGAGGTGGTGGGGCGCTGGAAGGACGAGGACGACATGAGCGCGCGGGCGCAGACGCTGCGGCGCGAACTCGGCGCCAAAGCGCTGTTGGTGACGCGCAGCGAGGAAGGCATGAGTTTGTACCAGGCGAGCGGCGTGCTGCATGAGGCCGCCCGGGCGCAGGAGCTTGCCGACGTGACCGGCGCGGGCGATACGGTCATCGCAGCCTTCGCGGCGATGCTGGCGACGGGTGCGGCACTGCCCGAAGCCATGCATGTGGCGAATCGCGCTGCAGGAATCGTTGTGGGCAAACTCGGCACCGCCGTGGCGCATCGCGACGAATTGCAGCTTGCATTGGCGCAGGACTGATAAAGGAATGGGCATGTACTACGTAGTCACCGGCGCGGCCGGGTTTATCGGATCAAATCTGGTCAGGGCGCTGAACGAGCGCGGCGAGGGCGACATCATCGCGGTGGACAACCTTACTCGCGCCGACAAATTCAAGAACCTGGCCGGCTGCGAAATCGCCGACTTCATCGACAAACGCGACTTCGTGGCGCAGCTCACCGCGGGGGAGTTCGAGGGCGCGATCGAAGCCGTGCTGCACGAGGGCGCCTGCTCGGACACCATGGAGACCGACGGGCGCTACATGATGGAGAACAACTACCGCTATTCGGTGGCGCTGCTCGATTACTGCCAGGAAGAGGAGGTGCCGCTCCTGTACGCATCGTCCGCCTCGGTATACGGTTCCGGCGCGGTGTTCCGCGAGTCGCGCGAATGCGAGGCGCCGCTCAATATCTACGGCTATTCCAAGTTCCTTTTCGACCAGGTCGTGCGCCGGCGATTGCCCGACGCGGACAGCCAGATTGCAGGCTTTCGCTATTTCAACGTCTACGGCCCGAACGAGGCGCACAAGGGCCGCATGGCCTCGGTCGCGTTTCATTTTTTCAACCAGTTCCAGAGCGAACAGCGGGTCAAGCTGTTCCAGGGCTGGGACGGCTACGCCGAGGGCGAACAGATGCGCGATTTCGTTTCCGTGGAAGACGTAATCGAGGTGAACATGCATTTTCTCGAGCGGCCGTCGCTCTCGGGCATATACAACCTGGGCACCGGGCGTGCGCAGAGCTTCAACGACGTCGCCGTGGCCACGATCAACGCCTGCCTGGCCGCCGCGGGCCAGGCCGCGCTCACGCTGGAGGAAATGCGTGCGCGCAACATGATCGAATACATCGCCTTCCCCGACGCGCTGAAAGGCAAATACCAGAGCTATACCGAAGCCGACAGCAGCGCGCTGCGCGCTGCGGGCTACACCGAACCCTTCCTGACGGTGGAAGAGGGCGTGGCGCGCTATTGCGAATGGCTGCTGCAAAAATGAGCAGCCAACAAGCTCCGTATCCAGGCATCGAAGAGAGCGTAGGCAATACGCCCCTGGTGCGCTTGAAGCGCATTCCCGGCCCGGCCGGCGAGCACAGCGGCAACCTGATCCTGGCGAAACTCGAGGGCAACAACCCCGCAGGTTCGGTCAAGGACCGGCCGGCGCTGTCCATGGTGGTGCGCGCCGAGCAGCGCGGCTCGATCAAGCCGGGCGACACGCTGATCGAGGCAACCAGCGGCAACACCGGCATCGCGCTCGCCATGGCGGCGGCGATGCGCGGCTACCGCATGGTGCTGGTCATGCCCGAGCACCTGTCGGTGGAACGGCGCCAGACGATGCGCGCCTTCGGCGCCGAGCTCATACTTACGCCGAAGGCGGGCGGCATGGAAGGGGCGCGCGACCTGGCCGAGAAGATGCGCGACCGGGGCGAAGGCGTGATCCTGGATCAGTTCGCCAATCCGGACAATCCGCTCGCCCACTACGAAGGCACCGGGCCGGAAATCTGGCGCGATACCGCCGGCACGATCACCCACTTCGTCTCCAGCATGGGTACCACCGGCACCATCATGGGGGTGTCGCGCTTTCTCAAGGAACAGAACCCGAAAATCCAGATCGTCGGCTGCCAGCCGACCGAAGGCTCGCAGATTCCCGGCATACGCAAATGGCCCGAGGCCTACCTGCCGCGCATCTACGACGCGGCACGCGTGGACCGGGTCGAGTCGGTGAGCCAGGCCGATGCGGAGGACATGACCCGGCGCATGGCGCGGGAAGAAGGCATTTTCGCCGGCATTTCCTCAGGCGGAGCCATGTGCGTGGCGCTGCGCATTGCTGCAGAAGTGAAGAACGCGGTCATCGTTTCCATAGTCTGCGACCGTGGCGACCGCTATCTGTCCACCGGCGTGTTTCCCGACTGAGGCGTGATGGCACCGGTCCTCGCCTTCGACATCGAAACCGCGCCGGACTGCGACGGTCTGAGGCGGCTGTACGACCTCGATCCGGCGCTCTCCGACAAGGACGTGGCGGAGATTGCGTTTCAGCGCCGGCGCACCGCCGCGAACCACGATTTTCTGCAATTGCACCAGCACCGCGTCATAGCCATAGCCTGCGTGCTGAGAGAAGGCGATGGCCTGCGCGTCTGGTCGCTCGGCACCCCGGAAGACAGCGAAGGCGAGCTGATCCGGCGTTTTTTCGACGGTGTCGAGAAATACACCCCCCAACTCGTGTCCTGGAACGGCGGAGGCTTCGATTTGCCGGTGCTGCACTACCGCAGCCTGGTGCACGGGATCTGCGCGCGGCGCTACTGGGACCAGGGTGAAGCGCATCTGTACAACGACAGTCGCGACTTCAAGTGGAACAACTACATCAGCCGCTATCACGCGCGCCATCTCGACCTGATGGATTTGCTGGCGCTGTACCAGCCGCGCAACAACGTGCCGCTGGACGAGATGGCCAGGCTGATCGGCTTTCCGGGCAAGCTCGGTATGGACGGCTCGCAGGTATGGGAGGCCTACCTCGGCGGAAAGCTGCACGAAATCCGCAGCTATTGCGAGACCGACGCAGCCAACACCTACTTGCTGTACCTGCGCTTTCAACTGCTGCGCGGGGTGTTCGACGCGGCGCAGTACGAACGCGAGATCGCATTGGTGCGCGCCACGCTGGCGAAGTCGGCCGAGACGCATTGGCGCGAATTCATCGAAGCCTGGAAATAATCCATGTCTGTGTTGATCGAATCGCTGGATCGCGAGGGACGCGGCATCGCGCGTGTGGAGGGCAAGGCGATATTCATCGAAGGCGGCCTGCCCGGGGAGACGGTTTCCTACGCCTCCTACCGGCGCAAGCTCAATTACGAGCAGGCGGTTGCCACGGCGATTCATGAGCCCAGCGCGGAGCGGGAACTGCCGCGCTGCCCGCACTTCGGCGTTTGCGGCGGTTGCAGCATGCAGCACCTTGAAGTGCGTGCGCAAGTGGCGGCGAAACAGCGCGTGCTCGAAGACAGCCTGTGGCATATCGGCAAGCTGCGGCCGGAAGCGATGCTGCGCGCGATCTACGGCCTCGCCTGGGGCTACCGCCATCGCGCGCGGATTTCGGTGCGCCTGGTGCCGAAGAAAGGCGGGGTGCTGGTCGGTTTTCACGAAAGAAAAAGCAGCTTTGTCGCCGACATGGGGTGCTGCGAGGTCTTGCCGCGTCCGGTTTCCGACCTGCTCCTGCCTTTGCGTGCGCTGATCGCCGGATTGTCCAATCCCTCGCGCCTGCCGCAGATCGAACTTGCCGTCGGCGAAGCGGTCACGGTGCTGGTGCTGCGCATACTCGATCCATTGAGTACGGCGGACGAGCATGCGTTGCGCGGATTCGCGGCGCAGCATGGGATCCAGTTCTGGCTGCAGCGTGCGGGGCCGGATACCGCCGAGCCCTTTTATCCGCAGGACGCGCCGCCGCTGTATTACTCCCTCCCCGAGTTCGGCGTGCAGATCCGTTTCCGTCCCACCGACTTCACCCAGGTCAATCATCAGGTCAACCGCATTCTGGTGCGCCAGGCGATGGCCCTGCTCGACCCGCGTCCGGGCGAGCGCATCGCCGACCTGTTCTGCGGGATGGGCAACTTCAGCCTGCCCATCGCCAGCCGCGGCGCCGAGGTGTTGGGGGTGGAAGGAAATGCGGAACTGGTGCGGCGCGCCGAAGGCAACGCGCGCGAGAACGGCCTCGCCGCGCGCGCGCGCTTTCAGACCGCGAATTTGTTCGAAGCGGCGAACTGTGTGCAGTTCGGCGCGGGCGAGGGCGGCGGATTCGACAAGCTGCTGATCGACCCGCCACGCGACGGCGCGGTCGAACTGGTGAAAGCCCTGGGCGAGGGCGGTCCGCGGCGCATCGTCTACGTGTCCTGCGACCCGGCGACGCTGGCGCGCGACGCCGAGGTGCTGGTGCAGCTCAAGGGCTACCGCCTGGTCGCCGCCGGCGTGATCAACATGTTCCCGCATACCTCGCACGTAGAGTCGATGGCATTGTTCCAGAAATAGCCGGCCGCCCATAGCCGCGGGGAGATCAAATGAAAAAGGGCGGCCGCGGCCACCCTTCTTGCAGGCGCTTCTTTATCTATTCGCGGCCGCCCAGCCCCAGCAGCTGCAGCAGGGCGGAGAACAGGTTGTAAATCGAGATGTACAGCGTGAGCGTGGCCGAAACGTAATTGGTCTCGCCGCCCTGCACGATGCGGTTCACCTGCCACATGATCATGAGCGAGGAGAACAGCACGAAGGCGCCCAGTATCACCAGATAGAGTATCGGGCTTTGCATGAACATGCTGGCCACGACGCCCAGCATGATGATTACCGCGCCCACCGTCAGGAAGCTTCCCAGCCCGCTGAAATCGCGCTTGGTGCTGGACGCGATGCCGGCCATGACGAAAAACACCGCAGCCGTGCCGCCCGCAGCCATCATCACCAGCTCGGTGCCGTTGGCGAAGCCCAGCGTACGATGCAGCAACGGTCCGAGCAGCAGCCCCAGAAACAGGGTAAAGCCGAGCAGCAGCCCCACACCCAGCGCGCTTTCCTTGTTGCGCTCGATGGCGTAGATCCAGCCGTAGAACACCGCCAGAATGGCGACGAAAGACAGCATCGGGCTGGCGCGCATGAAGCTGAGGTTGATATTGGTGCCTATGGCGGCGCCTATGGCCGTCGGAATCAGGGTAAGCGCCAGCAGCAGATAGGTATTACGCAGCACCTTGTTTTGCTGCGAGGCGATGTCCCCCCGGGACGCGCCAGCCAGGCCGGTTCGGATGGTTCTCAGTTCAGGCTGCATTGTGTTCCTCCACATTGTTTCACTAGTGCTCGTTAGACTAAGTCAAAATCAAAAAAGTTTCAACTTCCGCATGCCTTCGTATTATACCGAAAGGGGGGAAGCTAAATAGCTATTATGCAAAGTGATTTTGGGGCGAAAGCGGAAAATTCAAGTCCCCGTGGCGCAAATGCCTGTTACCTTTGTACTACTTGCGACGCCAGCGCGATCGGGGCAACATAGCCGCTGCGCCATGCGTGCAGCGGCATAGACCGCAGCCGTAGATGTCTTGGAGGAGGAGAATGTCATGAGCAGCACCACAGCTTGTCCGGGGGCGATACGGCACGGGCGCGAGGTCTGGCGGCATCCGCCGGCCGCCGGGATACATGCGCGTCGCCGCGTGCTTGCCGCAACCGCGCTGCTGTTTGCCCTCGCTTTCCAAAGTTTCGATCTAGGCGCAGAACTGCTGTTCCGCAGCGCGGAGCAGCATGACAGCCGGCAGCAATGGTCGGATTTGCGCAAATATGCCGATCCAGCCGACACCGCTTACCCGCGCGCGCGCGCGGACGGCACGCAGATTGCGTCGGAGGAGGTGCAGGTTTTTCTCCGGGGGGACATTACGCAGAAGGACGTGTACAGCGCCAAGGTGATGGAAAGCCTGATCAAGAAGGGCAGGCAAAAGATTGCCGGTAACCTGGTAACGCTGGCCGGCAACGGTGGCGACGTCGATGCGGCCATGGAAATGGGGCGGCTGCTGCGCAAGCTCGGCGTTTCCACGCTGGTCCCTCGGGACAGCCTATGCCTGAGTTCCTGTGTCTTCGTGTTCATGGGCGGAGACCAGCGCAGGGTCGAAGGCCGGGTCGGGATACATCGGCCTTATTTCTCCTCTACGCGCAAAGTCGAAAATCGCCGCCAGTTTTACCGCCAGCTGCAAAAGAGGCTGCAGCAATATATTGAAGAGCTGGATTTCCCGCCTTCGTTTTACGAGGCTTTGATGGCCGTACCTTCGGAATCGATAAGTATAGTGAGCGCCGCGGATCTGAAAAGATTCTATTTGAACGGCATGAGCCCCTCGGCCGAAGAAGAAGCAGATGCGGCGGCGGCAAGAGATCTTGGCATTTCGGTGCTCGATTACCTGCGGCAAAAAGCGCATGCGCAGCCCTGCGCCGGCGTCCTTCGCGCCGACGGCACTTGTGACGGCGAGGTGCAGAAATCGGCATGGAGCGGCGCCTCCGCCGCTTTCCCGGGTCGGCCGCAGGCGCGCGAAGGTGTGGCCACGGCCGCCGTCGGCGGCGCGCACAAGCAGCAGGCGGAGTCCGAAGACCCGGGGCCGATACTCGGCGCGACGGGCACGCGATAGCTCTCTTTCCGGGTCCGGCGCCGCCGCGCGGCGCCGATTGCACCGATTTTTCATGCCGCCATGGGTAGGCCAGAGCCGGATGGTAAGATATGCCCGGTTGGGCGTTGGGCGTCGAACGCAGATTTGGGAAGGTTGGCCGAGTGGTTGAAGGCACCGGTCTTGAAAGCAGATCAGTGTCTTAGTGACATTCAAATATATAAATTAAATCAAATACATCCTTTATTAAGAGTTTCTGTTTTATACTTACACACATCTTACACACTTTCGGCTAGCACCAGCGGGGGTAAGTCATGATGGAAACTCACTCGTTAATGGATGGAAAACTCCACCTATACAAGCGCGAGCGAAGCCCCTATTGGCAGTGCTCCACATTCCTCGACGGGCGCAATCATCGCATGTCCACAAAGCAAGAAAGCCTCACTGTGGCGAAGGAAGTCGCTACAGAGTGGTACATGGCGGTTTACGTGGATGCCCGCCGGAGAGGCAACGGCGAACGGACTTCTCACTTCCTGAAGAAATTCGGGCAGACGGAGATACCGCAAACGGTGACACCAAAGGCCAGGAAAGTTAGCGGCCCGACATTTCGTGAGGCCGCCGAAAAGTTCATGGCAGAATACGAAATCATTACACAGGGACAACGTAACAAGGCTTGGACCGAACACCACAAGCTACGAATTAGAGTTCATCTAATGCCCTTCTTTGGTGACAGAGCCTTAAGCGAAATCAACGGTGGTCTATTCCAAGAGTACCGGATGCATCGCATCACCCAAGGACATAAAGGGAGAAAGCCTTCGCGCAGTACGCTTCATCATGAAACAGTAACCATGAGAATGGTTCTAAAAACCGCACAACGCCATGGCTGGATTCCAGCCGTGCCGGACATATCTGCACCCTATAAAACGTCGGGGAAAGTGACGCACCGTGCTTGGTTCTCCCCCGAAGAATACAAAGTGTTTTATGAAGCTTCCCGCGAACGCGCAAAAAATCCCCCCCTGGAACGGCACCGTTCCATTTGGGAGGATTTGCACGACTACGTGCTATTCATGGCGAACACCGGGTTACGGCCTGACGAGGCCGGACGCCTTGAATACAGGGACGTCAAGATCGTGACGGACCAGGACTTAGGCGAACGCCTGCTTGAAATTGAAGTACGCGGGAAACGCGGCGTTGGCTACTGCAAGAGTATGCCGGGGGCAATCCTCCCCTTCCAGAGAATGCGAAAGCGTCATGAGGACGCCAAGCCCACTGATAGAATCTTCGGCAAAACGAGGAATGATCTTATCAATCAGATTTTAAACGACTGTAATCTGAAAGTTGACCGGGATGGAAATACCAGAACAGCATATAGCCTGCGTCATACCTATATCTGTCTGCGATTGATGGAGGGAGCCGATATTTATCAAATCGCCAAGAACTGCCGCACTAGCGTTGAAATGATCGAACAATTCTATGCGGCCCATCTCAAGAATACGCTTGATGCATCCGCCATCAACGTCAGGAAGCCGAAAAAAGGGCCGCGAAAGCCGACAAAAGCGGATGAATAAGTTACATTCTTGTATTGGCCAATTTTTCCGACTATAAATGTTCCCGATTTGATTGGATGGGTGGCCGAGTGGTTTAAGGCAAAGGTCTTGAAAACCTTCGTGGGGGTAACTCCACCGTGGGTTCGAATCCCACCCCATCCGCCATTCATTTGTAGCAATGGCAAAGATATCAAAGTTGAAAAGCGCGTTAAGCGTCAGAGGAAATCGAAGCGTCTGCTTGGCTGCGGGGGTTCGAGTCCCCGCCGGCACCATCATCGCCCGGCAATAACCAGAGCCCCAACCGTTTCCGGTTGGGGCTTTGGCTTTCTGCAGATCCGTCAGAATTTCGGTCCGCTCATCTGGCGTGCCGCCAGCGTGCGCCTCACGATCTCGATAATCCTGAGCATCGCCGCGTATTCGGGATCGGCAACATTCATGTGTCGCAGGCTTTCAGTTGCTTTTTGGATCAAGGCGCGCAGTTCGGCGTTCGTCTTGCAGGCTAAGTTGCTTACGTTGATGAATCTCATGGTCTCTCTCCGTTTTCTCTTCGGCCGCGACAATCGCGGACTTCATGCGGCTGTCGGAGCGCCGGCGATTCCGGCGTCGCATCCGCTTCGGACCGCAACGGAGAGAAGGAGCCTTCTATGAAGGCTTGCGGCGCTAAAGGGCGCCGGTGCTAAAGCTGCATCACTGAAGGACGAGATTACGGTGGCAGGAAAAGAGGGGAGGAACATGGACAAGGATCATCCAAGCCCCGCCTGCAAGAAGCCGACGGCAACTGTTCGCCTTGACAATAGATTGCTGAATGCTGCAAATATGCTGTTGCCCGGTGTCGCTATGGACACGTACGTAATACTCAAGCAGGGCCAGCGAGCGGGTTTCGCTCAATGAGATCGAGCGGATTTTGATCTGACAGGCAATGCAAGAATGGAAAGTTCATGACCTCTCTCGAAGCCAATATCAACTTCTACGAAACGCACTACGACATACTGCGGCAATGGTTCCTGCGCCCAGGCGATAAGGTCGTCCTCGGCGATAAGCAGAATCGCATCTGCCGATTTTGCGGCAGGAAGCCGCCCGAAGTGACCTTCCGCAAGGTCGCCCACGCGATACCCGAAGCACTCGGCAACAAGAGCATCGAAAGCGCCTATGAGTGCGACGACTGCAATGAAGGGTTCGGGCGAGGCATCGAGAACGATCTAGGCAACTGGTCAAAGCCAACACGCACCTTCGCCCGTATTCGTGGAAAGAGTGGCGTGCCGACCTTGAAGAAAGGGGGCGACGGGAAAGGCTGGCGCATTGAGTATGGCGCTGCGGGCTTCAACATCAGTTCGTATGAGGATGATCCGCTTTACCAGATAGACGAAGCGAACCGGCGGATCACCTTTCAGCTCAAGCGCGATTTCTATACGCCGGTCGCGGTGCTCAAGGCGTTCATGAAGATCGGCCTGACATTGCTCCCCGACGAAGAAATCGGAAACTTTCCGCATTTGATGAGCTGGGTGAAGTCAACCGATCACAGCCGTCGATTTGCAGACCAGTGCCCGGTGATTCGTTCATTTCAGCCAGGGCCAATGCCGAACGACTTGATCGCGGTATTTATCCTGCGGCGAAAGTCACACGTCACGAACTATCCCTATATGTTCTTGGTGCTCGGCTACGGGAACGAAGTATTCCAAGTGCAGTTGCCTTCGGAACAGCACGACCTCGCCTTAAACGGACAGTCAATTTCAATTCTTCCTTTTCCGACACCGGGTTCGCCAGACCCGGCACGATACGGTCCATGCAGGGTTCAGGTGCTGGACCTGACCGGGCGCGAAGCTGTCAAAGGAGAGGTTGTCCCGGTTCAAGTCGGCTACGATCTTGCCGTCAACAAGACGGGGCCGGACGCGGCCTCGAAAGCGTAGTCGCGGTACGAGGCGCGGAGCGCAGCTCGCGAGCCCGACGGCGGCACGCCGGGACGCCGGGACGCCCGGTTATTCGCGTGCCATCTATCGTTCCTTTCATTCCTTCGGCGCAGGCCTCGGCGCTCCATAGGTCAGCGGCGACCGGACCCGCTATGTACTCGTTCATCCTCACGTTGCGATGAGGATGATTGGGCTCCGTCCTACTTTACCGGACATGTGCGCCCGGTTCCTCCGGGTGCTTGTGTCCGCACGTTCCGGTCATCAGCGTCCGGTGCTCAACACTTGTTCGGAGGTGTCCACAGAGGTATCGTGAGGCTATCGAATACGCGCAAGGGAGTATGACCATGGCAGACAAACAGAGCACGGCAACCGCAACGGTGATTCCGCTGCGACCGTCAGAAACGCCGAAGTCCTCCGAAAGAAAATGGGGCGCCGCCGTCATGAAGCTGGGCTTCACGGTTCTTCCGTCCCTGATCTTCCGCGCACAGGCGCGCCTTGGGTTGAGCCCGACGCACTTGGCCGTGCTGCTTCAAATCGCCGATCACTGGTGGGAGCATGAACGCAAGCCCTATCCGGGCACAAAGGCCCTCGGCGAGAGGCTGAGCTTAAGCCCGCGCCAAGTGCGGCGCCATATCGCCGACCTGGAGAAAGCAGAACTCATCAAGAGAATCGAACGCAGGGGCGCCCATCGCGGGAAGCTCACGAACCTCTACGATTTAGGCGGCCTTGTCGAAAAGCTCAAGAAACTCGAACCGGAATTCCGCGAAGTTCAGGAAATGAAGCGGAAAGTCGGCCGCCGGGGCGGACTGAATCTTAAACACAAAGCGCCCGAAGACAAGAAACCCAAAGGGTAGACGCCGCCTGTCCCGGTGTGCGAACCTAATAGAAAGGGCTGAAAAAAACTAATCGAACAAAACGGCGTAGCTCAGCAGGATAGAGCATCCTTGCTTTCTACATACAACCCGGACCTCGACAGTTCGATTGTATGGGCAGGAAGGTCGCAGGTTCAAGTCCTGCCGCCGCTATTTTCACTCCCCGGCAGCGCGCAAGCGCGCGCGTGCCGACTCCGTGGCCGGACGTGCAGCCCGCCCAGAAAACTCGAAATAATGGCTTTGCCGCAAACAAAAACGGCCATTATTGGCAAATGAAGTAGATTAATATTGCTGTGTCTGTTAAATTTGGAGCCAATTAATATACCGTTAGATTTAGAAGCTACTTAATAAGCTGCTAACTACTCAAATATGAACAGGCCAGAAATTTCTCAGGAACTGCGGGAGCGGTGGGGAAACACCGCAATCGCGGACGGTTTCCAGCCGGTCCCCCATCGTCTCTTGCGCCACCAGCACGATCTCGGATTGTCCGACCCTCAAATGGTGGTGTTGCTCAACGTCCTGGATTTCTGGTGGCAAACCGAGCGCCGGCCGTTTCCGAGCGCGGCGACTATTGGCCGCAGAATTGGCGCGGCGGAGCGCACTGTCCGGCGACATCTGACCGCGCTGGAGCGAAAGGGCTATGCGACGAAAAGGAAGAGCCGGAAAGGCGACAAGACAGAATTCGATTTTACAGGCCTCATACATCGACTGAGTACGATCGTCGAAAAGGCACTATAGAAGAGATCAAACACGGCGTAGCTCAGCAGGACAGAGCATCCTTGCTTTCTTCATGCAACCCGGACCTCGACCATCCGGTTGTATGGGCAGGAAGGTCGCAGGTTCGAGTCCTGCCGCCGTTTCCCCTTCTCACAAATCAGAACGGCAGGTCGTCGTCCTGGGCTGGCCCCGTTTCCGGCAAGGCCCCCCGTGGGAGCGGCAGGTTCGTCACCACGAACAGATTCAGAATGTCGTCCCTGTCCATAAACATGACCTGGCTGCGCTTTGAGGCATCCAGCTTGTTACCGAGCCAATTCCGCGCGGCCTTTGTGATTTCGCCGCCGGCGACGATAAAAGCGTGATCGACCAGGACACGCTTGCCAATCTCGGGGTCGAAAATCTCGTGCCCGAGCATCATGGTCACTTGGTTATGAATCTCGCCAATATTCGCGTTGCTTTCTTTGCTCATGCCCGCAGCATCAAGCTTTCCCTTTTTCGCCTGAATTCCAAAATAAAGGACATGCTGTGTCGGCAGCGTGAACTTCATCCACAAGTCTTTACCGTATTCGAGCGCCTTGTCCTTGTGTCCGGCGGCCGTAACGCGGTGGAAGCCAAGCTGCCGAAAAAGGGGCAGCAATACCTCCTGAATCAAGTCGTCTTCTGATGCACTATCAAGATAGGCAAGCAGTTGCTCGCGTTTTTTGATCTCCGCCGCCGAGAACGGCCGGTGCGGGTTCGCCGAAGCTGTCGCGATGGTGTTGGTCGCGATATGCCGCAGGTAGCATTGTTTGTCCGGCGCGTAGAACGCTTCAAATCCTTCTCGCGCGAGTTCGACGTTTAGGAGGGCCAGCGCACCAGGCCTTTCATTCCCCTCGTGTAACGCATCGCCTTGATCCATCAGCCCCCGGATTACGCGCGAGAACGTGTCAGGCGGCGTCTGCGCGTTGGGCTGAGGTTCCGTGAGGATCGCTTTAAGCGTGTCAGCGACCCAGGAGTTTCGCGTCGAGCCGTCATGCGCGTAATCGGTGTCGCAGTCCTGAAAAAACCGCGTCAGGTAGCTGCTGCTACGGTAAACAAAGAGGCTTTCCTCGGTCTTGAAATTACCGCAGATCATGTCTGCAATAGCCATGAGACTGCGTTGTTTGAATTCCATGGGGTGAAATTCGCGCTATTCCAAAATCTAAGCGCGCCTCCCTAAATTGAATGGAAAAGTTTCCACAATTTGCGGAATGCGGGCCGCCACGCGCTGCCGGAGCGCCGCGTCAGCAATCATGGCCTGGACGAAAGTGCCTACGGCGCCCGCAAAGTCATGAACCAGCGAATTGATCCCGATGACAGCCAGCCTTTCGTTGATTTCCGGGTTGTAGGCATGCTGCCCGCCATCGTGGTATCCGAATCTTTTCACGTCTGGATTTTGCTGGTGGTAATCCGCCTCGATCGAATAGGTGTGCACCATGGCGCACCGTGCGCCATATACGTCGCGGCCGTCGTACTGATAGGTACTCTCTGGAGCAGCCCGCAAGTATTGATCGACCCACGCAATGAAATCCTGGCGGCTTTGCCTCGCCTGCCCGGCCGGCATTGAGAGAAACGCCATTACGTCGATGCCTATGTAAACCATGATGGCGGTTGCCGTTGTTGCCCCCGCATCCTGGCATTTTCTAATTTCTTCGAGGATGCCCATCACGCTACTGAGTGGATTAGCAGGCGTGGCGTTCATGCTCCCTCCCTGAATTTCATCCGCACATTCCCAAGTTCTGCCGGTGCTTCCCATTCAAAGGCGAAGGGCAAAATACACTTTGCGCCGTTCTGCCCTTCTGCACACTAACAATTTAATGAGGCTTCTTAACCCATTCGTCAAGCGTCAGGGGAAGAAACATCGGAGTCTTGCGGAAAAAGCTGTAATTTTGCGCAATTGTCTCGCACGGATTTACGACAACGATCTTGTAGGAATAGCACCTATCGGCCGGAACGCGCTTTCCCTCGTGGAATGCCGGCATCCGCATACTGTCAGTGTTATACCAATCCGCGTAGTTGAAAAGTGACTTCGCTTCCAGGTCCGATGGGGGCATTGAGTAACCGATAAATACCAGCCTATCTATCTCGGCCTGATTACGAAGAATGCCGAAAGCCTTCTTCCATCTTGGCGCCATAGGCACCTTTGTTGTTCTGTACGCAAATTTTGTATATGTCGGCCACGCCAACGTTCTTTCGCCGATTGCTCCATGCAAATGAATGACTCGCTCGCCTACCGTGAGCGCCAGTCTTTCCGCCGCAGCCTCCAAAAGCAAGTCGTAGTTGAACGTCAGAATGAAGTCGTGCTTCCAATCCACCCGGCGCATGAAATCCAGAATTGTCTTGCCTTCGATATCCCAATTTATGCCGCTGACGCAAGACTTAAGGTAGGTGCGCAGCGCGGTTCGAATCTCTTTCTCCTCTTCTCGAAAGACATTCTTTCCAGGTCCTAAATATTCGGCCGAGAATTTCAGAGAGGACAGAGTGGACATGAACAGTTCAAAGCTGACCTCTTGCTGCTTAAAAAAGTTTTGCTCCCGCAAATGGTCAATCGTTGTCCGTGGCTCTCGTCCTATGTCCTTTGGTTGTGGCGTACGCAGGAGCAGAGGATTTAAGGAATCCAACATCTCCATGTCGGTCGCAATGCCGCACGTCTTGGAAAAGCCAGCGCCAAGGACATAAATCGTACCCATGCCTAGTCCCTTTGGTCCTCATTGGAGTATTGCCAGAGCGCCATGTCCAGATCCCGCACCGTGAGGCGATGCCTGGCAGCCACGGCGCGGTGAGCGAAGAAGGGCGCGAAAAAATCTATCCATTTATCCATCCTAGCGAATCCCTATCTATCTATGCCCACCTTAGCCATGCTGCCAGACCGGCGACAATCAGGCCGCCGATCACCGCGATGACCCACTGATGGTTCACTATTTTAATTATGATGCTAGAGCCTTCGCCAGGCGGCGAAGTGATGAACTGCGGTGTCACATCGGTTCCCGCATCCACGATGTCTTCGGCGTCGTAACCATGACCGGTACTCATGAGAATGACCGATGAATTACGGTTGAACTCTTCGATGTCCTTCCAGCTCTTGGCCTGTATATCCTTTAATTCCTCAGCGCTGCCGCGCTCAGTTTCCATGATCTGGGTCCATGCGATGTTCCCAGTCTCAATGACCTCCGAGCCGGACAACGTGCTCCGCCCGGCCCGGTAAGGCTTCAGAAACTTCGACTCCAGATCCTTCCTTGATAGGTCCGAGAAAATGCAACGGACTGTATCCGGTGCAGGCTTGAATTTGACCAGGACATGAAAGTAGGTCATACGCTCCTCCCGTTGCTACCAAATATTGGCCTGCGGCGTGCCCGTCTAAATGTTGAACATGGCGCGGCTTGCGCCGCCCGCCACAAATCAAGACTGGCTACGTTTCTTCACCGAATATCCGGCGTGCTCAAGGACTTTGACGCACAGCGCGACGAATGCTTCATGCGACAAGTCGTTTTTTGCGTCGTTCGTTCGCCAACCGCATATGCGGAAGCTCGCTTCGGTTGCGCCAGCGCTTACATGATCCACCGTGGGAAGCAGTGCGAACGTAGATTTGTAGGCGTGCTTGCCCGCCTTGGAATCCTCATTCTTGTAGGTGCTGATTAATTTCCAGTCAAGCTCTTCGCCGGTATACGCATCACGGCCGCCGGAGACAACGACGGCGGCGTGTATCGCCTCTTTGTATAGCGCCTGCGTGACCTGGGATTGCCCGCGTTCCCGGTCTCGCTTCACATGCGCCGCGGCTTTGCGCCCGAGCCAGCGCTCATACGCCTCAGGCAGAACCAAAGTGTTCAAAAACGCAGGCATCGTGTGCTTGCGAGGCATAGCGAGTCCTTATTTCCTGCCTATGGCGAAAGGCGGAAGGCGCAAAGCGCCTTCCGCCTTTCAGTTACGCTCCTAACGATCAGAACAACATGACACCACGCGCGCCTTTTTGCAAGGTTTTGCGGTGCTTCTAGATGGCAACAGGGTGCAGGGCGGTTTCAATCTTGTCCCAACGCTCGCGGAACTGATCGCTCCCGTTCCGCAGGGTCGAGAGATCAATGATCGCTCTGGTTTTATATTCTTTGACCTTCTCCCTTGCCTCGTCGGAAGTGCATAGATAGAAATCGGGCGGCGTCCCCGGATCATTGAGGCAGACAAAGATATACACAATGTTTGTGATTACGTCCTTCTTGCTCTTCATCGGCCATCCAACGCTTTTCTTATTCCGAATGGCCTTGACCTGTACGTTCACCTGGCGCGTGCCGCGCTCGGCGTAAAGGTCGATAGCCTTGGCGTTGCCAAGGGTGATGGCCACGGAAAAGCCGCGCTTGTACAGCTCTGCGGCCACGAAATATTCGCCGGCCAGGTGTGTGCAATTACGATCCGGAGCGTCCGCCATGAAGTGCCTTCCTTGAATATAGCGAAGGGCGGAAAACGCCTTGCGCGATTCCGCCCTTCTGTACATCCCTAACGCAGGTGAAACGAATGTGACACCCCGCGCCCCTTTTTGCAAGCGCGACCTCAAGCAAGTGGTGTTGTGACGGGATTCGAACCCGCATATGCACGGCTTGGCAAGCCGCCGCCTTTACCGATTTGGCTACACACCTGAGTATTTATCAACGGGCACAAAAAATTCACGAATTCCCGCACCCTCATGGCGAACCCGGCCGCATCGCCGCCGGGCCGGGCGCTATGCGCGTGCGCGCACCGGGCCTGTAGTCCCGGCCATCCGGTAACGCTCCCTTTCGCAACAGCCAGGCCTGAGGCGGACCGTTCACGCCGCGCAAGCGCTGGCGCTGCGGGTCACGGACCGCCTGCTACAAGGCGACAAGTGTTACAGGCAAGACCACTCTTCCAATAAAGCACTACGGGGCGCCGCCCCCGCGTCGCGCAAGGGTAGAGCTTTCGCCTGCGGACCGGGTGTCCCCGACCTTCCGCATTGCATTTGTGCAGGCCGGGTGATCCCCCTCCCGGTCCTCCGCCCTTGCGCTTTGCTACCCCCGATCTCGCCGATGGGCATCGGTGCATGTGCATGAGCACAGCACCGAAACCTTAAAGGAGATCAGAACCATGAAAGCCAGCAACAACAACACCCGCCCCGGCGCGAACAGCGCCAACCGTCAAGACGTTTATACCCGCGTTACTCAATCCATCATCGCCGATCTTGAAAACGGCATCCGCCCGTGGCTCAAACCGTGGAACGCCGAGCACGCGAGCGCCCGCATTACCTTGCCGCTGCGGCACAACGGCACGCCGTACCGTGGCGTCAATGTCCTCTTGCTCTGGGGCGAAGCTATCGAGAAGGGTTACGCCTCCTCAATCTGGATGACCTACAAGCAGGCCGCCGAACTTAAAGCACAGGTCAGGAAAGGCGAGCATGGCTCCCTTGTCGTCTATGCCGACAAATTCACCAAGACAGGAACGAACGAGCAAGGCGAAGAGGAAACGCAGGAAATCCCGTTCATGAAGGGTTACAGCGTGTTTAACGTGGAGCAGATTGAAGGATTGCCCGCTCACTACTACACGAAGCCCGCGCCCAAAGGCGAACCCCTGCAGCTTATCGCGGAGGCGGAAAACTTCTTTGCAACCACCGGCGCAACCTTCCGCCATGGCGGAAACCGAGCCTATTACGCTCCCGGCCCCGACCTGATCCAGCTTCCCCCGCCCGAGGCTTTCAAGGACGCGGAAAGCTACGCCGCCACCAAGGCGCACGAGCTGACCCACTGGACAGCGCACCCCCGGCGCTGCGATCGTGTTCTAGGCAAGCGTTTCGGCGATCATGCCTACGCCGCCGAGGAATTGATTGCCGAGCTGGGAGCCGCCTTCCTTTGCGCCGATCTGGGAATCACGCCCGAACCCCGCGACGATCACGCCGCCTATCTGGGCAACTGGCTGAAAGTCCTGCGCGAGGACAAACGCGCGATCTTCACCGCCGCAGCACAGGCGCAGCGCGCCCTTGATTACCTGCACACCTTGCAGAAGGAGGAGGCTATCGCCGCATAAGCGCGAGCACCAAGGGGAGCGCCGGCATCACGCTGCGCACGCGCTGGCGCTGCGGGTCGCCGGTACTTCCCGGCTTTCCCCGCCCCAAAAAACGCGAGGGGGCCTTCGCGGCCCCCTCTTGTTCCCGTATCGGGACAATTCACCCCCGCTAAAGAGCAAAGCACAGCGCGCCTGACGCGCGCTCTTCACCGCCGCCCATGCCCAACGCAGGACGCAAATCGCCCTCACGCGCCGCCGGAACGCCCTGCATTCCCTTGCACCGGCGTTGCCGATGGCGGGGCGAAGCGCTGCAACACATGGTTCATCATGCCCTTGGCCAGCTCCTCCTCGCCAAAGAACACCGTGCCGACTTGGTCTTTGCGCAAGAGCAGCGATTCGTCCTCGCTGTGGGTGCGCAGCACGATTTCAATGTCCGGATTGAGCGTACGCGCGGTATCGGCCATCTGGCGCACGCCGACCGGGTCCGGGGTCGCGATGACCAGCATTGCCGCATCCGCAATGTGCGCCTGGATCAGCGCCGCCGGATCGGCTGCATTTCCCGACACGGCGGCGATGCCCTGCTTGCGCAGATCCTCCACCTGTTCGCGGTTCTGTTCCACGACGACGAACGGGATGCCACGCTCGCGCAAGGCTTCGGCGATACGCCGTCCGACCCGACCGTAGCCCACCAGCACCACCTGTCCTTCGAGGTACTTGCGCTCCGTAGTCATCGGCAGTTCGGCGAAAGGGTCCTGGCGGCGCTCGAGAAGACGCGCCACTTCCGAGCGTCGCAGCACCCAGCTTCTGATCGGCGCGACGGCGGCGAATACGAGGGGGTTGAGAGCGATGGAAATCAGCGCGCCGGCGAGAATCAGGCTCAGCCCCTCGGGCGGCAGCAGACCGAGCGACAGCCCGAGCCCGGCCAGGATGAAGGAAAACTCGCCGATCTGGGCCAGGCTGGCCGCCACCGTCAGCGCGGTATTGAGCGGATAGCGAAAGGCAAGCACCAGCACCATCGCCGCAGCCGACTTGCCGACTATGATGATGGCGACCACGCCCAGCACACGCATCGGTTCTTCCATCAGGACGCCTGGGTCGAACAGCATGCCCACGGCGACAAAGAAGAGCACCGCGAACGCATCGCGCAGCGGCAGCGATTCCTCGGCGGCACGATGGCTGAATTCCGACTCCCGCATCACCATGCCCGCAAAGAAGGCCCCGAGCGCAAAGGATACGCCAAACAGCTTGGCCGCCCCGTAGGCAACGCCGATCGCCGCCGTGACGACCGACAGCGTGAACAGTTCCCGCGAACCGGTGCGCGCGACCTGCGACAACAGCCACGGCAGCACGCGGCGGCCGGCGATCAGCATCAGAGCGATGAATGCCGAGACCTGAAGCAGCGTCTGCCCGATAGTCCGCCATAGCGGGGCGGCGCCCTCGACGGGCGCGGTCGTCCCGCCGAGCACGCCCGCGAGCGAGGGCAACAGCACCAGAACCAGCACTGTTGCGAGATCTTCCACGATCAGCCAACCCACGGCGATGCGTCCGTTCATCGTTTGGAGAACGCCTCTCGCCTCAAGCGCCTTGAGCAGCACCACCGTGCTGGCGCAGGACAAGGACAGTCCGAAAATCAATGCGGCGCCAAAGCTCCAGCCCCATAACCACGAGGCTATGCCCATGCCCAGCACCGTCGCCAAGCCCATCTGCACGATCGCGCCGGGCACGGCTATGCGCTTTACCGCGAGCAGTTCATCCAGGGAAAAATGCAGCCCGACGCCGAACATCAGCAACATGACGCCGATCTCCGACAACTGGGAGGCGATCCCCACATCGGCGACAAACCCTGGTGTTGCCGGGCCGATCACGATGCCCGCGAGCAGATAGCCGACCAAGGCCGGAACCTTGAGCCGCTCGGCGGCGAAACCGAATATCAGGGCGAGGCCGAAGCCGGCGGCAATGGTGGTGATCAGGGATACGTTATGTTCCATTTCAGCCTACATGATAACGTCCCAAGCAGGATTTATCGCCATCGTCATGATCTGCGCCGTCACCACGGTTGCGTAAGTCCGTGCGCCTTCGCCGCAGGAGATCTCGACTTGTTGTTGTTCTTGTGCCATCGCTGCTTTCTTTCTTGTTCTTTTTGTTTGTTGTTCACGCCCGCCAGCTGGGCGCCGTTTCGCATTTTCATATCATTGTTCATCGGTCCCTTGCAAGAAGAGAGCGCATCGGCGTGGAATCGCCGGGAAAATACGCTCCCAGACACGCCGCCGCCCATGCACAGCGCGCCGTAGATTGTCTGCGCGGTTTCCAGAGCCGGGATGCAATCGCAGCCCGAAGGGCAACACCGCCGGTAGTTTAAGGCCTGTCTGTGGCTTTAACTCCTTGCGTGGTTGTATCTCATGCTTCTCACCGTCGCACGGCGCGCCCGCCGTTCAATGGCCTGCCCGCTCATAGTTTCCGAGTTGGCCATGAGCCGCGGGCTTGTTCGCCGTGCTCTGTGTTCGCTCATCGAAAACAACCAACGAGGAGCTTGAAAAATGACACAGACAGAAAAACACACACCGGCGTATGTAGCCTACTTCGTCCCCGATCGGGAAAACCCTTTCTGGACGCGCATAGGGGCGGCGTGGAAGCACAAGGACGGCGACGGATTCACGCTGCAGCTCGACCTTATGCCAGCTTCAGCAGGGCGCATCGTCCTACGCACATCCGAGGCGAAACCCGAACCGGAGGCGGGCGCGTAAGCGCCCCCCTTCCTTTTTACAGGAGGACAAACCATGCCTATAAACAACCGCGAAAGAGCCGATCACGCAAGCGAGGCCCTTGCGGCCTACCTGCGCAGCAAGGGCGAATACGACAGTCCCAAACCCTTGGACGGCTTCATCGAAGATTACGAAATCTCCGACCTCATTTGCGATCTTCTGCATTTGTCCGATGCCCTGGGCTTTGGCGCTGCACAGCAGATTTCAAGGGCGTTAATACACTATGGACCAGAAAAGGCAGAGGGATAGCCATGAAGAACCCGAATGAAAATTGCCTTGAAGGCATGCGCTGCCCTCAATGCAAATCCTTCGGCCCGTTCCTCATAAGTGCCGACGTTCTCCTCTCCGTCAGTGATGACGGCGCGGTGCTCGATGATTTTGCAAATATGGAATGGGAGGACAGTAACGACTGCCGTTGTCCCGCTTGCGACCATGAGGGCGTTGTGAGCGATTTCCGCGAGTCGCCTTCTTGAGGATAAACGCGCCGACGAGGGATGCTGAATAGACAAAACCGCCTTGCATGCGCGCGTATGCAAGGCGGTTTTGCTTGCCGCGCGCGGGCCTGCGCGCTCTACTAGAAGCCGACGCGCGCGCGATGAACACCAATGAAAAAGAGGGACCCGAACATGCAGACCTACGACGCTTTTTCAGTCGAAAAATACGAGTACCAGGGCAAGCCCCGGCGCAAGTTTCACAAGATTGGCCGGATGATCCAGAACAAGGACGGCGAAGCCTTCTCCCTTTACATTCCCAATGGCATCGCCATTTCAGGGCACATCTTCATTGCCCCGGTCGGACAAACGGAAGACCAGCTCATGGTTCACTACAAATGCGCCGCCGACCAGTTCGGGCTCTGAACTAAAGGTAATGCGGTGTGCCGCAGAGGCCGTGATCGCCGACGCGACCGCAGTAAGGCAGGGATCAGGGTCCCGCTGGCTTGGCTGCGGCAACGCGAGCGCTGCCGTTAGCCTTCTTTTGCTGCGCGATGCGAACCGGGTCGAGATTCGGATCGGCATGCTGAAACGCGCGATTGGCTTCGTGGGTCATCTCCCGCCATTGGTCCTCTGTCATCTCTGTTTTAGGTTGCAGACCGTGGAGGTAATCGGCGGCGGTCTGCGCTTTACTCGATGCCGTGAAGATGGCCCGCTTGTCGTTTTTGAGAACCTGAAGCCAGTTCCCGATGTAGGCGGCGTGATCGGGGCGCGGCTCGCTCGTCAGGCCAAGGTCTGAAACGACAAACGCTGCGCCGAGTTCCGCCACCAGTTCCTCCATCGCGTAGGCCTGCTCTCCAAAGCGGCCCGTCATGTCGCGATCGAGACGATGCTTTGCGCCGCTCCAGTGGGTCGTTTCGTGGGACAAGGTGGCGTAGTAGGCGGTGGTGTCGCGGAACACCTCGAAGGGAGGCATGGCGATGACATCCTTGCCGGGGCTGTAGAACGCCCGGTTCCCGCCATGGCGGATCTCCGCGTTCAGGCTCGCGAAAAAACTCTCAGCTCTTTCGTTTCTCTCCCCCGGCGCAGCCTGCGGTAGGGTAGGAGGCGTGTAGCCATCCACCTGGTCGGCATTGAATACGCGATACGCGCGCGCAAGCATGCGCTTGTCTTCGGTGGTGCTCTCCCGTCCGCTTTCGCCATCGTCGCCGGGTTTCTCGTCGTCGATGAACTTCCAGAACACGATGACGGAGGAGCGCGCGCCTTTTTGCACCTGAGCGCCGATGCTCTTCCATTGCTCATAGGTGGCCCAGATGCCGGTGCTGAAATTCTTCTCCATCGCATCGACCCAAAGCGCTATGGTGTTGACGCCCCGATAAGGCTTGCCGGTAACGGCATTGACAGGCAGGCTTGCGCCGTTGCCGTTGTGCCAGGGCATTTTGAATTCATCAGCCCCGGCTTCGATCGCCGCGATAATCTTGTTGGTAATTTCTTCGTAGACATCGACCTGTTTGACCATGACGGCATCCTTTCTTGTTCTTCTTCTCGTATGGTTGTGATTAGCTCATAGCACATACCTTTAGTAGTACACCCGGAGCAGTAAAGATCTGGTTAACGGCCGTCATGACCGGCCTCCTTGCGTGGAGGGATACGGGACGCATAGTCCTTGAGCCAGACGATGTGAACCACGGGGCGGAAATTCCCCCGCAGCAGGGGCCGGGGCCGCGCCACATGCCCCCGTGGCACGCCCCCGGCGATTTCGATTAAGTGCCATTCCCCCAAGTTAAAAACACTGCGCAACCGGTGCGCCAGGTTCCCTGTCACTTGGTTGCTGAGCAACGGCCACGTCCCGCGAAGCGGGACAAATCTTGAAGATGCGCGCCTTCGCGCTGCGCTTGAAAATCTGACCTTCCGAAACGCAGCCGCCCGATGCGGCTTGCCCGCTCACTTTCTTTCGCCCCTCATCTTCGAGTGAAGGGGACGAAAGCGTGAGCAGCAAGAGCAAGCCGCCAAAGCCGGGCGGCTAAAGCATTTCCACATCAAAAAATCCCCCTCCCGTCCCCTAAGGGGAGGCGAAGAGAACTCCGCATGAGCAGCAGTTTTTAAACAGCGCAAGGAGGCGCAAATGTTGCTCAGCAATCAGGTTGTAAACGCATCTAGTCTTGAACTGCTTTCGGCGATCCTCGGCAACCGCAAGACGGCGGAAACGCTGCTCCGCCATGCGAAGGGGTCTTTATTCGCTCTTTTGCATCAAGCCCCGCAGGAAAACGCGGACCTGTTTTGTTCAGAAGGCAAAGGAGCCTATGCAGGCGATCCTTATTTGAAATTGCAGGCCGCGCGCGAACTCGCAGCCCGCGCCATCGCTGAGGAACTCGGACATAGGGACGCGCTCAGCAGCCCCGCCGCCGTCCGCGATCTTCTCAAGCACCGCATGGCAGGCTTACAGCACGAGGTTTTCGTGGTGCTCTTGCTGGACGCGCAGAACCGGGTTATTGCGTTCGAGGAGCTTTTCCGGGGAACATTAACGCAGACGAGCGTTTATCCGCGCGAAGTCGTGAAAGCCGCCCTTAAGGCCAACGCCGCCGCTGTGATCTTCGCCCATAACCACCCCTCAGGCGTAGCGGAACCGAGCCGCGCCGACGAGCACCTGACCAGCGCCCTCAAGCAGGCTCTTGCGCTTGTCGATGTTAAAACGCTGGATCATTTCATAGTGGCCGGCACGAGCACGCTCTCGTTCGCCGAAAGGGGATTGCTGTAAAGAAATTTCGCGAAGGGGCTTCCGCCCCTTCGCCTTCCCCGAGCGGGACCGGCAACATCTTACGAGCCTGCCGGCTTCGCCGGCTTCTTGCCAGATTTACGGCCCGGCCTGCCTTTTCCCTTTACCGCGACGGTCATGCCTGCCTGCGCGGCCAGCTTACGGATTTGATCGAGGGCCGTTTTTTTCTTGTCCTGCTCGCGCTTTTTCAGAAGCGCCTGCGCATCGGCAATCAGAGTCTTTAACTGCTCATCGGTCATTTTGTCGAGCTGGTCTTTCATGAATACCCCCTATTTTCGGTATAGAAGCCCGTAGGTGAGCCTTTTGCGTCTACCGCTTCGGTTTACCCAGCGCCGGACTGGAACCACCACGCAGCGAAGGACGGGGCGTTGAACCCGGTAACAGGCGGGCAGGCTTGCCCGGCGGGCTCAATGAGGGCGCATCGGCTCCGGCCAGCGACTCGAGAGATACAAGCGGGCCGCTGTCGCAGCCGCAACTGTCCCGGCACCGGAAATACCGCTCCCCCCCTTCCTCGCGTCGTCGTGCTCCGCATACGATCGTATTGCACTCAGCGCAGTGTATATATCCGCGTGTGTTCTGACACCACGGGCATATCCACTTGGAATTATCTACCTCACCCATAGAGACTTCGAGCAGGCGAGGCTTTGCACCGCCAAAGAGCGACCGCGGCTTTTCTTGTCCCACGTCTTTCGCAATCGAGCCAATGCGCCATTTTTCGCCCACACCCATGCGCTCATACGTGACCGTGAAGCCTCTATCGTGCTCGGCGCAGGCGCAGGCGATCGTAAAACGCTCTGGCTTGCCGGTCGCCTGCCGAAACGCTTTAACTTTTTGCGCGAATTCATCTTTGCGCGATAACGGCTTCCCGCTTTTGTCTTCAAGTGTTTTCATTTCCACCCCTTTTGCTTCTTGATGAGGTCGCGTGACGTGTTAATCAGCGTCGCCAACTCCTTGCTTCCCTTCTTGTCCTCATGCACAACGCTCATGTACCGGTGCCATTTCTGGTCAAGCTCCTCTTTCGTGAATGCACCAGTATCAGGCAAACCGATCACGCGGCACGCGTACGCGAAGGGATCGGGCTCATCGGGCGCCTTTCGAAATGCCGAATCACCAGAGCGCGATTCTTCCCCGTCATTCGACTGCGGGCCATATCCGTGATGGAATGCCTCCTTAAATTCCTTGAATGTTTTGAACTGATCTCGATAATCTTTCTGCCAGAGCGCGCGCAGCCCTTTGTCCTCGTCAAGCCAATCCTGAAGTCCCGTCAGAACGCCGGACGCCCAATCGGCAACCGCCCGCCACAGCCAGGTTAAGGGCCAAATCAAATATCCGAGCAAAACCGCGATGGCTCTTCCCAGGCCGCGCAGCCCGGCGATCACCGCCGCCGAAATGCGCTCTGAAAGCCAGTGCGCCAGCTCGTCCCCCCAGAAAGCGAGATGTGCAAGGAGCATTTCACCGGCGCGCGCGAGGACGGTCAAAAGAAGCCCTGCGCCGTAGAACGCGCCGACGACGATGATCAGTATGACCCACCATGGCAGGGCCCCGAACCACGACAAAAGGCTGTCCAGCACGGCACGCTACGCCTGAGATGCACGACGAACAGGCGGGCTGTTCACTCGTCCGCCCTGTTGAACCACCACAAGACTCGCGGGCACGCCCCGCTGACGTAATAGCTGGTCTTCCCCTGCAGGCCCAGGTAATCGCAAACATGCCTGCCTTCCGAGAATCCCTCGCCCCTATTGACGACAGGTTGTGCGTAAAACACCGCGGCGGCGATATACAAGCACGCCGCCGTCAGCCCCGGCGCCAAGGCCCAGGCGAGGAGTTTTATCCCCGCGCCCGACAGCACCCGCCAGGGCGTCGAAAAGGGAAGTTTCGGCGTGCCTGAATGATAGGGATTGTCATAGAACTTTCCGCGCAACGAGGGCCGCTCCCAATAAGGGCGCGTCGCAAGAAACATCGGCGCCAGGCTGCCGATGATGGCGACCTGCCGGTCAGTCATGCGCATCACTTCCTCGGGCGTAATCAGACGCCGGCGCGCATGGCTTTTCGTGCGCCGGTCTTTTTCTCCTTCGCTTACGACTTCGACTGTGGCGTCGCCGCACAGCTTCGAGACATATTCGGCCGTCTCGTAGTCCCAGGCGCCAATGAATTGCTTCAATTCGGCATTGGCGACAAATCCCTCCCACCCGGTTCCGTACAGATCGCGGATCTGTCCGATATTCTGGAAGATCGGCCACAGCCACACACGGTATTTGCGCAAGGTCGCAAGCCCGTTCGCTACGCGGGCAACCCGGCCGAGCGATGCGAATTCGTCAAGAACAAAAAGAACCCGCCGCCGCGCCAGCGGCGGCCGTTGCATCGTCAAAAGCATAATGCCCAGGATCAGGCGGGTCAGGCTCGAATAGGAATCCTTGTTTTCCAGGGGCATCACAAAGGAGATGACGCAGCCCCTATCTCCCTTCAGGTCCGTAAAGCGCGTATCGGATTGCGACAGAAAACGTTCGACGATTGGATCGTCAAGGAAATTCGTACACCTCTTCATGGTCGAAAGCACGCCCGAGAATTCTTCGGGCGCCTGCTCATTACGCCGGGCCATTTGGTCCGCCTCGTGGAGGACGGCCTTGGCCCAGGTTTGTTCTGTGGCCTGCATTGCGGCGATAAGCGCTTCCCACCGCTCCGTGTTGCTCGTGATGTAGTCCCGGATCGTGGCGAGATTCCGGCGCTCCGGCTTCTCGACCATGGCCGCGTGCATCAGAAGCGCCTTGAGGCCGCTTTGGGCCTCGTCGTTGAAGAAGCCCGTACTCTGCGATTCGTTTCCTGAACGGACGATAATCATCTCGGCCAGCAGCTCGGCGTCGCTGACAAATGACTCGGATTCCGGGATCAGCAGATCAAGTGGATTGACGCTGTGCGACGGGAGCGCCGCCGGCGCTCCCGCGTGCATCTTCCAGGGGTTGAGGCAATAGAAAGTCAGCCCCTTCCTGCGCCATTCCTTGGCGGCGATCGCCGTGTTTTCGCCGCCGAAATCGCAGACGAAGAGATGCTCGTATCGCAGCAGATTTGGAATGATCGCTGTCACGCCCTTTCCCGTACCCGTTGGCGCGACGGTCAGCAGATGACCATTGCCGGCGTAATGGACGCCGGAAAGCCCGTACCAGTCGCCGACGAGCACGCCGCCCGGTCGCATAAAGCCCTTGCGGTAGATTTTCCACAGACTGGCCCAGGCGGCTGAGCCGTGCGTCGTCAGCGGGCGCTTGAAGCGCCAGCGCAGCACGTACAAGGCGGCGATAACGCCGCCGATCCACAGCACCGCTTCCATGGTCCCTCCCCCGAAAACCCAGGCGTAAACGCGCGCCTCCTCTTGTTGATGGATACAGCTAAAGCTTGTCGGTTCTGTCCTTTGGCGTTAACCTTCGGGCGCGTGTCATTTTTTTCGTGCGTCGAGAAGTCCTTATGTGGTAAAGATTAATAGCATTACAGCCTGCAGCGCAAATCGTTAAGAAAGTAAAGCCTGTGGTTGTAACCGTTTTTTAAGCCTAATCCGCTATTCTGGGAGAAGCGGAAAAGCCGGATACGATAGCGCGCAAGATGTGCGCGGACACTCCGCGGGGCGGAGTTCTCCCGTTGGTCGCCGCGCGCATCTTGGCAAGGGGGCTCAAACGCCGCCCCCGTTGCATCCCCGGCTTTTTTTGTCCGGGCTTGGCATCGAGCCGGCCCCGGACAATGCAGCGTTTCGCCGCTGCGCCACGCCCAAGGGACCGCGCCCTTGGATGCGCGATAAGGGGGGGCTCTTATGGCACGGAGCGGGACAGACAAGCGGCAGCGTGCGTTGACGTTGACCGCACGCTTCAACGATCAGGAAGCTGCGCTGATACGCGAACAGGCCCAGCGAGCGGGCCTGTCCGTCGGCTCCCTGATCCGCTTCGCTTTGTTGAATGTCCCGCCACCCCGCGCCACAAGGAGCCCCACGGTCAACCATGTGGAGGTTGCCCGTCTTATCGGAGAGCTTGGCCGGCTTTCGGACTCCCTCAACCGGCTGGCTTCTCATCCCGGCGCGGACCCGCGCGTGATCGAGGAAGCCGCCCGCAATCTCTCCGAAATGCGCGTCGTCTGCCTTCTGGCTCTTGGGCGGCAGCCATGATCCTCAAAGGCAGCCAGCGCGCCGGCGGCGCAGACCTCGCGGCCCATTTGCTCAATGAGGCTACGAACGAGCGCATTGAGCTGAACGAGGTGCGCGGGACGGTTGCCCGCGACCTGGCCGGAGCCTTCGCCGAATACGAGGCCGTCGCCTGCGGGACACGCTGCAAAGAGCCTCTTTACAGCCTTTCCATCAACCCTTCGGCTCCGCTCACCCGCGAACAATACGCCGCGGCTATCGCCCATATTGAGGAACGTCTAGGCCTTCAGGGGCGAGCCCGCGCTGTCCTCTTCCATGACAAGAACGAGCGCGAGCATTGTCATGTCGTCTGGTGCCGGATCGACACCGACAAGATGCGCGCGATCCACATGGGACACGATCACCAAAAGCTCCGTGCCGTCTCCCGCGAACTCGCCGAGAAATTCGGCCTGGACCTTCCGCCCGGACTGGCCCAGGACAGAGGGGCTGACCGCTTTGACGACGCCCCGCAAATGTCCTTTCGAGAAAAGGAACAGGCGGAAGCCACGGGCATTACGTCCCGCGATCGGCGCGCCGAAATAACGAAGGCTTACAACAGCGCGGACAGCGCCAAGGCCTTCATGGCCGCCCTCGAAGAACGCGGTTACACCCTCGCGAAAGGCGACCGGCGCGATTATGTGGTCGTAGACCGGTATGGCTACGCCCACAGCCTTCCCCGGCAGATCGAGGGGGCTAAGACAAAGGACATTCGGGAAAAGTTAAGCCCGCTCACGCCCGCGCAATTGCCAAGCGTCGCGCAAGTCCGCGCCACGATCGCCGCGCGCGAACGCGCCGAGCGCGAGCGTCACCAGGCCAAAATCGAGCAGGCTGCCACCGAGATCCGACAGCGCCTCAAGGATAAACAGGCCAGCCGCCGGGCCGAGCTGGACAAGGAGTGGCAGGCCATCAAAATCAGGCAGGCCAGCGAGCGTCTGGCCCTGCATGCCGCGCAGAAGGCAGGCAATGACGCAACCGCGTTTCAGCGCGCGGCGCAGGCCCCAACAGGCCTGATGGCCTTCCTGCAAAGGGTTTCCGGCATCGGAGCCATCCGTGCCTATTACGCCCGCCGGCAGGACTTGAGCCGGGCGCAACGGCAAGCGGAGGAGAACGCTGCCGTGCAAAGGCGGCACACCAACGAGGATCTGGCTATGGCAGGCCGTGCTGAGGCCCTCGGCCGCCTGGAACGCCGGGAGTCGCGCTCCCTTGATAAGAACATCCTTCGCAGGGCTCGCATTGCCGTGCGGCAGACTGAGCAGAAGACAGCCCAGACTAGGGAAGCTATCAAGGAAACTGCACAGGACATCACCAAGCGCTCTCAGGCCAAGAAAGGACAAAAGCGCAGACCTCGCGGATTCGGCATCAGACGAGACGGATGACGCATTGATCAGGCCTTCGGCGGCGCAGCAACGCGGATGCGGTTACAGCAGCCTGAAACCCGGCGCAGGGCAAGAAGGGAACCGACAAAATTAAGGTGGCAAGGGTCGTCCCGGCATAGCGCGCCGTTAGCCCAAAAGAAGGGCGTACGGTCGTGTCTGTGGGTTTTACCCTGGGGAAACACCCGTGAAATTTCAGGCCACTCCACGGCCTTCTATATGGAAATGGAGGAGCGCGGCTTGAAATTCCATATTTCCGATTTCTTAACCTTGAATCGGTATCCTGTATCCATAACGCTATGCAACTACAGCTTGAGAGGCAACGCATCATGGAGGAGGACAAAGAGGAAATTGCGCGCAGTCGCAGGGTGCGGAATTTCAACGACCTCCAGGCCGAGCTTAGCGGCGCCAACAATGGCCGCACGCTGCGTTTTCTGACAGCGGAGGAGGCCGCTAACCGCCCAGGAAGCAAGGAAAAGGCCGAACGGGACGATGCGTTCTGGGCATGGGTGCATTCGGCCGAATACGCCACACGCACGCAAGCCCTGTCCAAAAACCTGAGCGATGCCCTCACAGCCACCGACAAAGCGTTGGTCGAAAACGCCAGGAAAGTTCGTGAAGCCGAAGAACGGCTTGAAGATATTCGCCGGCGCGCGCAGCGCCTTGAGGATGGCCGCCTCGTTTATCGCGCCAAGGACGGTCGCGTATTTACCGATGATGACCAGCAGTTGCCTGCCCATGAGGCAGCGCGTGTGCCACATAAACCAAGCGCACCCTCGTATGAGAAGAAACTTGAAGTTAATAACGAATATAAACGCTCGATTAGAGAGCGAGATGATTTGACGCGCTTTCGGGAAAAACTCGTGAAGCACCAAGACCGCATGAAGAGCCATGAGCCGCTTTCTCCAGAAGAACTGGAGGGAATGGAAAACGATGTCAAAAATGCGCCTGCTGCCGTGCAACCGCACATGCGCGACAATCGCACGGTTTCAGCGTCGCGCGCATACATGGAAGGTGAAATCAAAGGGCCAAACGTCAGCACGGCCTTTCAGAACGCTGTAGAGGGGACCACTCCTGCACAGCAGACAGTGCAGCCAGAACCCGTTATTCCGCGAGGACCGGCGCCGACCTAACCCTTGTGACGCCGCAACCTGTCAGCCCTTGGCCTTCTTCTTCACGGTCCAGGGTGATATTGATTCCACGAAATCAGAGGCGTTGACGCCGATGGCTTCGGCGATGTGCATAAACTCTATGACATCCAGCCGGCGTTCCCCACTCTCATACTTCGAGACGAAAGACTGAGGCCGCTTGAGACGGCGGGCCAGGGCTTCCTGGGTCATCCCCGCATCCTTGCGCGCGGCTTTGATCCTGACCAAAAATTCCTGGTACTGCCTGGTATAGGTGGATTTCAAGGGAGTACCCGCTGTGAGCAGGTATTCCTAATAATCCCCTTTTCGGATTATCCCAAAATAGGATATTCTATCACCCTGACAAATTTCCATGAAGGAAGTCAGATGAAGCGTTTTGTGCTGGCGGTCGCCTTGTTGGTTCCATCCATTGCGTCTGCCCAAATGTACACCGGCGGAGACATGTTCAATAGGCTATCGCGAGAGCAAAGCTCAGCCTATCTCGATGGCGTCATGGAGACCTTGTCCTACGAATGGAGTGCGAACGGCAAAAGGGAAAAAGCAGCTTGCGCCATCGACTGGTATTACAACAGTGGCGGCAAGACCCAGGGATTTCTCTTGGACGTATTTCAGCGTTACAAAGATAAGCCCGTCATCGGCCTCTTGAAAGCCTACATCGACCGCAAATGCGGGAAGTGAATTAGGTCTAGAATCCTCATTTGTCACTGTTGGGGAGGGTGGCAAATGACCAAAGGCTCAACGTTTGGGAGCCGCACACGCGGGTCTTCATGGCAGCATCTTGCATCAATAGCGAGCCTGGCCGTGGGAGTCCTGACCCTCGCCGGAACGTTATGGTTCACGCTGCGGGGAATAGAATTTACCCGCTTGCCCTCGCTTACGGCAGAAGTGTACGGAGGCAGCCTTATTTGGACGGGCGCAGTTGCTTTATTCTGCGCGCTGTCACTACGGTCCAGTAGTGGGCGAGGACTGGTCATTACCGGCCTGATTTGTGCGCTGATAGGCGCCGGCATCACACTGCTCTGGTTTCACCTTCTAAGCCCATACAATCCGCTTGAGCCGCGTCCGCTGACGCAGTTCCAGATCAAGTGCATCAACAAGGCAGAACGCAATGCGCCCTACGAACACATAAGATCGATCAGCGGCTTTAACCCGACCGGTGCCCGTTGGATACTTACCCAGGAGCAGGCTATCCAAGGGATCGAGGCCGGTAAGTGGAGCTTTTACGTCTCGGTCAACGGCGCGACGGATGACATCCTGATAGCCAACAGCTCCGGGAATAAGTACCTCAAGGCCAAGAGCGAAAGCGAGCAACCTGCTCGCTTGTTGTCCCTCGACGAGTGCCGTTAAACGCCCGGCGCGGCTGCTTTTTCGGCCGGTGGTGACGGGGTTTTCGTCCGGAATTTTCCGCTTCTCCATTGAATCAGGGTGGTGTAAGGTGGTGCACAACCGATTCGGGGGACTCGGTATGCCAGCAAAACGAGGGAGAGTAAGAAAAATGAAAACCCAAGCGGCGCTCCGCGCCTCCGTCAGCTTTCCGCCCGAAATTTACCGCACTCTGGAACAGATCGCGAAACAAAAAAAGGTTTCGCTCGCGTGGGTTGTCCGGGACGCTGCGGAGAGGTACGTTGCTGAACAACGTCAAATGTCAGACGCGCGAACCGAGAAGAAATGACATGGAGAACACACCGTAATGGCACTGCATCCTGATTTTCCAAAATCACCATACGAGGCTCTTGACCCGAATTACAGGTGGTTTCCGGCCGCTGAAGAACTGCGCAGCACGGCTTATGAAAAATTGTTGCCGCCGTTGGTTGCCAATATTCGTAACGAGGTCAAAGCATGGCGTGACTCCGGCTACGCGGGAGCCTCGCCCACGTCCCGTGACTTGTTGACCTGGTGGTTTGGGATGGATCACTCCATCGAGCAAGCGGACAGCGTACAAAGTCAGTTTCGCTACTATTTTGCGCAGCGCGAAGCCGTCGAAACCGTGATCTGGCTCTATGACGTGCGTGGTGCACGCGACAAGTTCGACTTGCTGCGCTTCGATGCCTCCGGCGCGGTATCGAGCAACATGTTTGATGAGGACTGGCCGCGGTTCGTGGTTAAGATGGCCACGGGCGCCGGCAAGACCAAGGTGCTGTCGCTGCTGATGGCGTGGAGTTATTTTCACAAGTTATATGAGGCAGGTTCGACGCTGGCGCGCAACTTCCTTCTAATTGCGCCCAACATCATCGTGCTCGATCGCCTGCGCACTGATTTCGACGGACTGCGCATCTTCTTCAACGACCCAGTGCTGCCGGACAACGGCTATGGAGGACACAACTGGCGCGATGACTTCCAGATCGCGCTGCACATCCAGGACGACGTGCGCATCGTTCGGCCCACCGGCAACATCTTCCTCACCAACATTCACCGTGTCTATCTCGGCGAAGTGCCAGAGCCTTCGCTCGACGATGACGACCTGCGCAACTACTTCCTGGCGCCCTTCGGGGCAAAGCCCGTCGGCAAAACGAACGACAGCAATATCGACCTGGGCGAAGTTGTTCGGGACATAGACGAACTCGCCGTGTTCAACGACGAGGCGCACCACATCCACGACAACCGCTTGGCGTGGTTCCAATGCATCCAGGACATTCATCTCCGGCTATTGCAGAAAGACCTTCGGCTGGCGATACAAGTAGACGTGACAGCCACACCGCGCCATGACAATGGCGCGATCTTTGTGCAGACCGTCAGCGACTACCCGTTAGTCGAGGCTATCGCCCAGAACGTGGTTAAGCATCCCGTGCTCCCAGATGCGGGCAGCCGCGCCAAGCTTGTCGAGCGCCAAAGCCCACTTATCACCGAGAAATACGCCGACTACCTGCAACTCGGTATTGAGGAATGGCGCAAGAGCTACGCCGAGCACGAAAAACTGGGCAAAAAAGCCGTAATGTTCGTAATGGTGGACGACACCAAGAACTGCGACGAGGTAGGCGCTCATCTTGAGAAGATTTGCTCCGACTTGCAGGGCGCGGTGCTTGTGATCCATACCAAAGCGAACGGCGAAATTTCCGAGTCGCCTTCCGGTAAGAGCAAAGACGAATTGGAGCTTCTGCGTAAACAGTCAAACGAAATCGACACCTGGAAATCGCCCTACAAAGCGATTGTCTCGGTAATGATGCTCAAGGAAGGCTGGGACGTGCGGAATGTGACAGTTATTGTTGGCCTGCGTGCGTATGCTGCCAAGAGCAACATCCTGCCGGAACAGACCCTGGGGCGCGGCCTGCGTCGCATGTATTTCGGCAGCGAGCAGCGCGAAACCGTCTCGGTGATGGGAACGCCTGCCTTCATGGAATTCGTGGAATCTATCCAAAATGAAGGCGTCACCTTCGATCACGTCCCCATGGGCGGTGCCGGTGGACGGGAGCGGCAGGACTCTCTTGTCGTTGAAGTTGAAACAGAATCGCCTCATAAAAACATTGACGAACTTGATATTACCCTGCCCCGCTTAACTCGCCGCTACAACCGGGAATTCAAGGACCTCACAGAACTGGAGCCAGAACACTTTGGCAATCCAAAACTACCTATAAAGGCGTTCACGCCAGAGGAAACCCGCGAAATCGTGTTCAAGACAATGCTTGATGGTGAAGTCGATCACACGATGCAACTGGATGGCACCGGATCAGGCGATTACCGCTCCGTGGTTGCGTTTTTTGCCCGCCAACTCCTGAAAGACCTGCGTCTGGTCGGCGGTTACGATCAACTCTATCCTAAGGTCAAGACCTTTATCCGAGACCACCTGTTTACAAGCTCCGTCGATCTGGATGATCCGGTGATCCTGCGCAATCTATCCGAGCCTGAAGTCGGGAAGGTGTTGTTCGATCATTTCCGCGCAGCGATCAACGCGCTAACGATTTACGAAGGTGGCAGCTCGCGCATCGAGGGGCACATTCGGCTGCGCGACACGCGACCATTCCGAACAGAGCCGCGCGGCTTCGTGCAGGCCAAGAAGTCTGTATTCAATCGTATCGTCGGCGAAGCTAATGCCGATGGCCTGGAATTGGCGTTTGCGGCTTTCTTGGAAGCGGCGCCAGACGTACAAGCCTTCGGCAAGAACTACATGGCTGTTGGCTTCAAGATCGAATTTGTCAAAGCTAATGGCGAATTATCCACATACACACCCGATTTCATAGTGCGCACCACCGATGCCAAAGTCTGGATCGTCGAAACCAAAGGACGTGAGGAACTTGATCTGCCTCAAAAAATGTCCCGTCTGCGCCAATGGTGCGAAGACGCGACCGAGGCGGCGAAGGACGAAGGAGGACAAAGTTACCACTTCATTTATGTCGATCAAGAGAGTTTTGAGAAGCACAAGCCATCAACCTTCGCGGGACTGGCAAGTACTTTCCGTGAGTATCAGGAGAAATAATGATGGCACGCCAAGAAAAACAATCCTATGACCTGAGCGAAGCCGAGCAGCGTGACTTGGTGACCCTGATCCAGCAAGGCAAGGCATTGCCGGAAAAATATCGCTTCATCCTGTTCGAGGACAAGCGTGAGGTCGAGCTGGTCTGGAACGGCAAGACGCGGGACGTGTGCACGACGGTGCTGCCCTTCCAGACCCTGGAGCACATTGACGAGCCGCGCGCCGAAACGAAGACGCAGGAAGACTTGTTCGACAGCCGCGGCCGTCAGTTGCGTGGCTGGACCAATAAGCTAATCTGGGGTGATAACAAGCTGATCCTTTCGTCGCTTAAGGCGGGTCCACTACGCCAGCAGATCGAGGACGCGGGCGGCCTGAAGCTGATCTATATCGACCCGCCCTTTGACGTGGGGGCGGATTTCAGCATGGACATTGAGATCGGTGGCGAGACCTTTCACAAGGAAGCAAATCTGCTGGAGCAAATCGCCTACCGCGACACCTGGGGACGCGGGGCAGACAGCTTTATAGCGATGATCTACGAGCGGCTGATTCTGATGCGCGACTTGATGGCAGCGGACGGCAGCATATATCTGCACTGTGACTGGCGGGTGAACGCCTACATTCGCGGTGTACTAGATGAGGTATTCGGCAGAAACAATTTCATCAACGAGATCACCTGGAAGCGTGCTCACACGGTAAAGGGAAACATTGGGCAAGGCAGCAAGTATATGGGAGCAAATACCGATACTTTGTTCGCGTATGCGAAGGCTGAAAACTACACCTTCAACAATCTCTTTTTGCCATATTCTGACGAGTACATTCAAACATTCTTCAAGTACACGGACGCCGACACCGGGAGACGGTACAGGCTTGTCAGCATGATTGGGCCGGGCGGAGCCGCCAAAGGTAATCCTAGTTACCCCGTAATGGGGGTGACCCGCTACTGGCGGTATAGCCAAGCCACAATGAATAGCCTCATTGAACGTGGACTGATTGTCCAAACAGCGCCTGGAACAGTCCCTCAAAAGAAACAATATCTAGACGATGGTGAGGGCGTTTCAATTCAATCACTTTGGGACGACATCAATGGAATATCCGCCTCGTCAGCGGAAAGGACCGCATATCCTACCCAAAAACCCGAAGCCCTCCTTGAACGCATCATCAATACCAGTAGTAACGAAGGCGATCTGGTTGGCGATTTCTTCTGCGGCTCCGGCACGACCGCTGCGGTGGCCGAGAAGCTCGGGCGCAAATGGATCGCCACCGATCTAGGTAAGTTTGGCATCCATACGACGCGAAAGCGGCTGATCGGCGTGCAACGCGAGAAGAAGGCGGCAGAGCAAGACTTCCGCGCCTTCGAGGTCTTGAACCTTGGCCGCTATGAGCGGCAGGCCTATCTGAATGTGGGTGGGCGTTTGACGGAGAAGCAGAAGTCCCAAGCCCTCACGCAGAAAGAAAATGAGTTCCGCGAGCTGATCCTGCGCGCCTACAAGGCCACCGGCTTTGGCGGCAATGAAGGTACACAAACACAGGACGGATTTTTCCACGGGGCGCGTAATGGGCGGCTTGTCGTGATTGGCCCGATCAATCTGCCGGTGGGGCGCCTATTTGTTGAAGAGGTCATCACCGAATGCCGCAAGCGCGGAGCATCCCGTGTGGATGTGCTGGCCTTCGAGTTCGAAATGGGACTGTTCCCCGCCGTGCTTGAAGAGGCCAGAGCCAAGGGCATTGACCTTTCTCCGAAATACATTCCGGCCGAAGTATTCGACAAGCGGGCGGTGGACAAAGGTCAGGTAGTTTTCCACGACGTTAGCTTCGTTGAAGCCACGCCACGCTATGAAAAGAAAAACAAACGCGCCGTCAGCATCGAGCTGACTGATTTTTCTGTCTACTACACGCAAGGCGCTGCCGAGGCCGCGATTGCCGCCATGAAGGAAGGCAAGAGCGAGGTCATGTGCGAGCAAGGCCAACTCTACAAGGTGAGCAAGAGTAAGGATGGAATCGTCAAGAAGGAGCGTTTAACCAAGCACTGGACAGACTGGGTGGACTACTGGGCGGTAGATTTCGATTATTTGCAGCGCAAGGAGATCATCAAGGTGCCCGTAGGATCGGGACTTTCGGGCGTTTCTGCGCTCCCCGGCTTTGAACCGCCGCAGGGCGAGCTGGCAATGCCCGTTTTTGAGGAGCGTTGGACGGGTGGATACATCTTCGAGAACGAATGGCAGAGCTTTCGTACCCGCCAGAACCGTGAGCTTGAGCTGACAACGGCCATGCATAGCTATGATCGGCCAGGCCGATATACCGTGGCTGTCAAGGTAATAGACATCTTCGGCAACGACACGATGACACTCGTGCCCGTGAACGTGGGGTAGGAGATAGCTGAGGATTGGAAGTTGCTAAAAATAATGTAGTCGCCTGCTGAAGTTTTTATATAAACTCATATTGACAGCTGCAAGGGAGCCTTTTGAACAACAATGAACACACACGACCCACGCGAACACATCCGCGGTATTCATCAGATCCTGATTTCCGATAAGAAACGTATAGGCTTCCTATTTGGGGCAGGATCGTCGCTTGCGACGGGCCTGCCGAGCGTCTGCATTCCTGCCATCGAAAAGATGACAAACGCGATCGTTGCAGCGCTTGAGGCACACGCGGGTACATTCGGCACGGCCGTGAAGGAAATCAAATCTGAGACAGAGCTTTCTAAAGCTGCCTTCAACATCGAATCGCTACTTTCAAGTATCGAAGCCAAACGTGCCGTCATCGGCAGTGGGAAGCTTAATGGCCTCGATTCCGACGGATTTACGAAACTGGCTTCGTTCGTGAAGAAACAAGTCGTCGAGCTGGTTTCAGTTCATAAATTATTACAGCCAGGAGACCGCACCAAGCTGGCTCATGCCCGATTATCCAATTGGATATCCAATGCACGGCGGCGGTATCCTGCCGAAATCTTTACGACGAATTACGACTACCTGTTCGAGATTGCTCTGGAGGGTTCAGGGATACCGTATTTCGACGGTTTCTCCGGAAGCTTTGAGCCGTTTTTTTGTCCCGAGGCGGTTGAAGATATTGAGGCATACCCTCACTTAGTAAAGCTCTGGAAGATGCATGGTTCCTTGGGGTGGACGTATCGCGAATCAGATAAGGCCGTGATTCGCCGACAAGTGGCACCCGAGGACTCGATTTTGATTTATCCATCGCACCTCAAATACAACACTTCGAAGAAGCAGCCTTACGTTGGTCTCATTGACAGACTTTGCGAATTTCTCCAACAGGATGACGCGGTACTTTTTACCTGCGGATACTCATTTGGAGACAATCACATCAATGAGCGGATCGTGACTTCACTACGCCGAGGCGCAAACTCTCATGTGGTCGCGATGTATTACGATGAAGTTGTGGACAAGGACGGTAAGACCCTGTTCGCACTTGCAGACGAGGCAAACAGTGTTCGTTCTATGGCAACACATGACACCGGGGGCAAAATGTCGGTGTACGGGCGTCACCATGCGGTGATCGGCGGGAAATTTGGCGAGTGGAGGCTCAGAGATGAGCCGAAGATGCCCGAGTCCCTACTTATCAGCCAATATTTCAATGAATACGCGGCCACCCCTTCCGACGAAGCAGGGGAGCGAAAAGGGGATGAACACTGGGAAGGAACGGGCCGCTTTCTTCTTCCAGATTTTCAGAAACTGACTGAGTTTCTGAACGATTTATCTTCGTCAGAAGGGCCGGCTGGAGCGGTTTGATCGTCATGAAACACAACCCAACACATATCGGCCAGGTTGAGAGCGTCAGCGGGAATTCAGTGACGATAAAAATGGCCGGTAGCTACCCGTCGAACATGCCGATTATTGATGGCACAGTTTATCGGATCGGACAGATCGGTTCGTTTCTCAAAATCCCGCTTGGATATGCCAATTTGTATGGCTTGGTCACGCAAGCTGGTGTCCTTGCGATGCCAGATGCCCTATTGATGGCGTACAAGGAGAACCCGTCGATTGTTGATGGACACCGCTGGTTGCGCATGATCTTAGTCGGAGAGCAGATCGGCTCATCCTTCGAGAGAGGCGTGCTGCAGTCGCCAACCTCAGGAGATCAGGTGCATCTCGTCACAAATGAAGACCTCCGAATTGTCTATGGAGGCTATGACGCACAATCTTCAATTGTGATTGGCAACCAAAGTGCGTCGGAGGGCCTCGCTGCGCAACTTGATATGGACAAGCTCATATCCCGGCATTGCGCAATACTCGGCGCCACGGGTAGTGGCAAATCGAACGCTGTGAGCATTGTCACCAAAGCAATTGCCGCGAAGCCGTTCCCGAGTGCGCGAGTGCTTATGATCGACCCGCATGGCGAGTATGCAAGCTCGTTGTCCGGTAAATGCCGGGTATTCAGGGTGGGGGCAAATGCGGCAGCAGGTGAAGAGGAACTGTGTGTTCCATTTTGGGCACTGCCGTTCAAAGAGTTAATGGCGATATTCCCTGGGAAATTGTCAGACCAGAATGAAGATTACATCCGCGGGAAAGTATTGGACCTGAAGCGCGTGTCGGCTACTGCTATCGGCGGACTGAGAGAAGAGGCAATCACCGCAGATAGCCCGATTCCATTTTCGATGAACCAGCTGTGGTTCGGTTTGGACAACTTTGAGCGAATAACCTTTAAGGTGGACCGAACGACGCCGGAAAACATGATTGCAGCCGGTGATCCAGCCACATTAAAGTCGAATCAATACCCGACGGCGGGTCTAGGAAGCGCCGCACCATTCTTGAACACGAAAGCAAAGGGCTTACTTGGATTTCTTGACGGGATGCGTTCCCGGCTCCTCGACCAAAGGTACAATTTTTTGTTCCGACCGACTGGGTATTCTCCGGCGCTGAATGGTAATACGCCCAATGATTTGCCGTGTTTGTTCTCAACGTGGTTTGGCCACGGATTCCCGGTTTCTATCTTGGACCTTTCGGCGATCCCCTCGAACATCATGCAGACGATTTCCGGGTGCATTCTGAAAATCATCTACGACGCTCTATACTGGGGACAGAACACGCTGGTTGGTGGGAAAAGGCAGCCATTGCTTGTGGTCCTGGATGAGGCGCATGCCTACCTTAAAGCCGGCGAAGACTCGATCTCTTCACGTACCGTCCAGGCGATTGCCAAAGAGGGAAGAAAGTATGGAGTGGGCATGCTGCTGGTTACGCAACGCCCATCCGAATTGGATGAAACGGTTTTGAGTCAGTGTGGGTCTATTATTGCACTGAGAATGACCAACACACTTGATAAAGGGCATGTATCGTCAGCGATGCAAGATGAGCTGCGCGAAATGGCAGATGTCCTTTCCAGCTTGCGAACAGGCGAGGCTATTGTTAGTGGCGAAGCCGTTCGCATTCCCTCTCGCGTGAAGTTTTACCAAGTGGATAACGCTGAGAAGAGCGCTGATCCGATTGCTTCGAAACTGTGGGCAAACCCTCGTCCAGACGTGACGGTATACGAGACCAGCGTGCGCAACTGGAGAAATCAATCATTCAATTAAGGTGAGAAAATGCCACTGCCTGAAATGTACCCGGTAAGTTCATCAAACATTGCGTCCGTAGGCTACGATGCAGACAATCAAACTGTTTACGTTCAGTTTCTAAACGGCTCAACCTACGCCTACAAAGGTGTTGCAGAGCATGAATTTGAGAACCTGCGGACGGCCCCTTCGGTTGGGTCGTACCTCAACAGAAATTTCAAGAACGTCTATCCATACGAGCGCGTTTAATAGGCTTGCTGTGCAACAGAATCATGTAGTGAAGCACTGATGCTAACGAAATCCGATCTGCAATCGCTGTTGCAATGCCCCCGCAAGCTCTGGCTAGAGCGCCGGCGCGATGACCTGGTCCCAAAAGGCGAAGATGCGTCGGACTACCGGCGTGCTATCGATGGCAACATCGTCGGAGAAAAAGCACGAGAGCAACTTGGCCCTGACTATATCTGGCCGCCAGCAGCGGATGACAAAGCTCTCGCCGCCCAGCATGCTAAAAACTTGATTGCCGCTTCACCTACCACGGCTGGCGCTGAGGTTCCAATGGTGTATGTGAACCTATACGCACGAGCGGATGCTCTTATCCCGGAGGGGGCAGGATATGTTCTACGCGAAACCAAGGCATCTTCTTTTCCTCTGAAGGGTGACAAGGTAACCCCGGACAACCCAAAGGAGCACCACTTACAGGATGTCACGATACAAACTTGGGTTATGGAGGGCAGTGGTATTCCAAAGACTCGCGTCGAACTTAATTACCTGAACAACCTGTGGCGCTACCCAGGGAACGATGACTATTCGGGGCTGTTCGTGCAACTGGATGTGAGTGAGCTTGTTGAAGTGCGCAAGCCTCAGGTTCCAGTGTGGATACAAGAAGCCGTTACAGTGCTTTCGGGTGACATGCCGGTAATTACGACGGGCAAGCAGTGTAATGACCCTTACGATTGCTCATTTCAGTCCTACTGCCGTCAGTTTGATCCACCAGCGCCAGAACACCCAATTGAATTGCTCCCCGATGCCGCAGGCAAGAATCTTGCCAAGAAATTACGTGAGACAAAAGGGTATGTTTCTATTCTTGAGCCAGCGCCTGCCGAACTGACCGGGGCTCGGGCAGAGTTGTACCGCCGTATTCAGCTCGCGCATAAGACCGGTCAGGCCATTGTCGTCCCCGGTTGCAGTGCAAGGTTAGCAGCTCTACCGTATCCACGGTACTTTTTTGACTTCGAAGGTATTGATTTGCCAGTGCCCCGCTGGGCAGGTGTTCGTCCATACGAACAGATACCGTTCCAGTGGTCGTGTCACATCGAACGCCGCCCTGGTGTGTTCGAGCACGCCGAGTTCCTTGATCTTTCAGGTGACGACCCATCACTATCATGTATTCAGCGAATGTTAGAAGTAATTGATCCCGACGATGGGGGACCAATATTTGTTTATTTTGTTACGTACGAAAAGGGGCGACTCGAAGGGTTCGCGATAAGGCATCCTGAGCATGCAGAGTTGATGCAGAAATACATCGCCCGGCTAGTCGATCTGCTGCCGCTTGTACGTGAGTTTTATTATCACCCTGAGATGCGAGGCTCATTTTCCATCAAGAAAGTGCTGCCAGTGATTGCCCCCGATTTGGATTACGGCGAATTGGATGAGGTGCAAGAAGGAACTGGGGCTCAAGTGGCATATCTCCTCGCGGCGCTGGACCCCAAGACCACAGCAAAGCGGAAGGCCGATCTTGAGGCCAAGCTGAGAACCTATTGCCGACAGGACACTTGGGCAATGGTCGAGGTGGCATACTTTCTTGGTCAGTTAGGACGGCCGCTTCGGCCAAGGGAGATAACTTAGACGAAAATCATTGCACGTTTTTCGTTGGAGTGTCGCGCGCAAAGCGCCGACTGGTATTGACGTACGCAAAACAGCGGCCAAAGCCTGCCAGTTGGAATAAACGATGGAATGCGCAGCGCAATCCCCATAACGAGTATTTTGGGTATGCCACACCGTTCTTAAGTAAAGCAGCATGAGTGGTCAATCGTTAAAATTGGCTGGCGCAAGATGAAGTGTGGGGACGTGGTAAGCCTCGTTATCATTCATTCAGAAACGGAATCCGAAGAGCCCGCCATCCTCTGTTGCATCGGTTAAAACGACAGGCAAAACGTATTCCCGCAGATCAAACCCCTCTATCTTCTCCTTGAAGGCGTCGTCTTCGTTCATCGTCACGATATATTGGAACCCGAGTTCACTGGCTGTTTCCGCACCGACCTTCAACGCACTGATGACTTGGCGGCCATCGACTCCATCGAAAAGGTGACTGTCGTGAACCAGGAAACGAGGCCCAATACCACGCTTGGCGCAGAGGCGCATGAGCATCATATCGAAACAGAAAATCTGTATGTTCTTAATGCCCTTGCTACGTGACCCCTGCATGGGGAACTGGAATATTGGCCCGTTCAAGGTTTCATCCACTGTCATACTGCCAGCTGATTCATAGAGGCGCTTTGATGTCTCCTCAAAGGCAAGAATTGCTTCGTCCAGGCGTGCTCTTTGTTCACTGAAATCGCGACGCAGGCGAAGGGCCAGCCGATTTCTTTCAATTTCTAATTCGTTCTTGGTGCCTTCCAGTTGCTCCGCAGATTCGAATCGCTGACGTAGCGACTCCACCTCCGCCTCCATACGCCCAGCTTCGCTCTGCAGTTTTGCAAACTGCTCCAGCGCTCCATGACTTTGCAATACGCCCATAATTTCCGCGCGTCGCTGATCATAACCCCGCTTCTCATGCGCGCGGGCGGCTATCCGCTGTCGGGCTGCGTCCAACTCACCAGATAGGTAATCATGACGGTTGCGGATCACCGACTCGTGAAAGCTTCTCACTTCGTCGTAGCGTTTTACAGCCAGACCCGGCAGAGAAATGCCCGCCTCGGCATAGATGCTTTCTAATTCGGTCAGTGACGGTGGCGCCTCGCCATGCAGAGCGAGTTCAAGGTCCCGGACCGTCGCTGCATCGATGGTGTCTGCGTTGGAGAGATTATTTATTTGCTGCGTGATCTGATTCGCCTCTGCTTCAAGCTCTTCGTATTGGGGCAATACACGGAAGGAGGAAACCTGAGCCATGACATCGCTTAGCCGGGCTTCGGCGACTGTCAATTGTGTGCGAAGGTCAGCAGCCTTGCCTATGATGCTGCCAAAAGCACCGGTTCCAGCCGCCTTCTTTAGTTCGTCAAGCGTCTTTTCTCGATCGCGGACTTTCTGCCAGTCGCTTGCAATAGTCCAATCCAGGCCGAGTAAGAACAATAAAGCCACCTGATAATCGCCAGACTGCTGCATGGTCGCCTGCTTCTCAGGCGTTGTGAACGCTCCGCTAAGCTGGCGCCGAACGAAGTAGGCGAAAAGTGAGCGGAAAGTCGGAACACGCCCGGTTATGTCGGGGGGCGCATGCAATCCGAACATCTGCTCCCCGAGCATCTCAACCCACTCGGAGTTGGATATTCGCGTTTTCCCTTTCAGAAAACTGCCGCCAATGACATGAATCTTGGACTTCTGCTTGCCAGAACGCTCGGCGACGGTCTTCTCGCCGCCCAAATCGAACTCAACACCGAAGGTCTCATTGACCAGCCCATTCGCGCGGAAGGGCGAATCCACGCCGGCGTCCGAGCCTGTGAGGAAGTGAATGATCTCAATTAAACTGGTTTTGCCTGCCCGGTTTCGGGTTTGTCTATCGCTCGCACCCGACTCTTTCTGCGCGAGCAGGACATTGAGCCCCGGCTTGAATTTAAGCTCCTTGAAGGAGGATAAACTGCTGAAAATTCGGTAAATCATGCTGCTTCCCGAATCAAGAGCCCATCTCGAAGGTCAATTGCGCCGATGAGAAATAAGAGGTCGAGGGCGAGCACGAATCCGTCGTAGCGAAGCGGTGGAGCAGCGTTCTGTCCAGCTGCATTTTGGCGCGGCACTTCCTCCCAAAGAGCGGAAATCGTCTTCGGTTGTGACAAATGCTGCAAGATCCGTGCTCCCACGGTTAGGAGCGCGCGGTCTTGGGAAAGATGCTTGGAGGGCAAGATCATGATGCTGCTTTCCGCGGCTCCTCGAAGATGTCGCAACGTTCAAAGTAATAGGCGATCACGGTCAATACCGCCAATTCGTGCTCGGGTGATCCTCGCCCGTCACCACCCGCCCAAGCCTGAATCTCAGCGAAGAGATCATTGGGTCGAAATCCGCTACGCAACTCCAGGTATCTTGCCTTGAAGGAGTCTGCGATGCGCTCCCCGAGCGCTTCGTCGTGCCATTGCTCGAAAAACGCCCTGACCAGTGGAGCTTTCGCCATTCCTGCCTTTAGCAACGTCGCGACACTCTCTGACAACGCGTTCGCCTCGATCTTCCCCATGGGAACGTCTTTCACCTCCTGCGATGTCGGCACGGCCCGATTGGCGATGCTCTCCAGCACAACCTGTAAATCACTAAAGCCTAGGTCGCCCTTGGTTTCGTCGGATGGAGCAAAGCCGAACCAAGACTCGAGGTCAATAAGCGAGAGTCTTCTGAAAATGAGGCGAAGCTCCTCCAAACCCCATGGTTCCAATGTGATGCCAGGGTTGGCCTTCTCAAATTCTAACAATAAGCTCTGCACGTGAGGGGGCAAACCGTCTATGGCGTTATGCGCGAATACCCATTTGTCGAAATGCTTGTCCCAGTAAGGCTTTGCCCCCTCGAAGTCCTCTTTGATTTTCTTGATCGCCTTGCTCGCCTCCATTTCGTTGGGGGCATAAACCTGAAATAGACGCCGCTCCGACTTTAGGAAGCCATCGTTCTTGCGGTCACCTTTATTTCCCCACGGACGGCACGCCATAAAGTCGGCTTTGTAGGCCAAACCCATCAGCTTCTCGAAAAAGGTCTGAAATGCATCCCCTTTAGCACTTCGGAAAGCGATCTCAAACTTCTGCTCGTAGTAGGCCTGTTGAAGATTCACTGCTCAGCCTCCTGCTTCGAGCAACCGGTTAATCTTGATATGGGCCGTGGCTCCTTTATCAGCCATTCGACTTCCCTACGCCGGTACGCCGTGCGCGACTGTTTCACCGCGCCGCACTTTGACCTTAACCTCGACCCGTGACCCGAGCCCGTTAATCATCGCCATAAGACGTTCGACGCTTATGCGCCGAAAATCCGCATTGCGGACGCGCGAGAAGTCGCCGGCATCAATGCCCGTGAGGCTTTGTGCCTTTCTCACGCTCAACTCATCCCTATCGAGCGTTTTGATGATTTCGGCGGCAAGGATCGCCTTCAACTGGCGAACGTCGGCATCCGCCATGTCAAAATCGCGATAGATGTTTCCGCTTCCGCGAATAATCTCTAGCTGTTCCTTTTTCATCGCAAGATCTCCTTCAATCGCTTTATACGGTCCTTAATCAAATCAATCTCGTGTTTCGGAGTCTTGATGCCATGCGTCGATTTTTTCTGAAACGCATGAACCACCCAGAGATCGTCCCCGAGCTGCACCGCGTAGACCACCCGATACGCATTGCCCCTATAGGGCAATGCAACCTCAAACACGCCTGATCCGAGCCCTTTCATCGGCTTGACTATTCCCGCCTTGCCACCCTCGGCGGCGATGCTCAACGCATCCAGAACTATCTCTCGCGCGGCATCAGGAAACTCCTCGAAGGCCTTTCGCGCTGGCGTCAGCCAGGATACCGGCCGGGTTGCCCTCATTCTTCCTCTCCTTTTGATGTTGGCAGATTTACCAACATCTGTCAAGCTTGATCCTATTTAGCCATTCCGGGCGAACCCAACCCACCTCGCCGTCAGCCATGCCGGCAAAACAGCGAAAGGCGGAAAAGCTCTGGGTCTCCTCCGCCCTTCCGCACACGTCTAACAAACAAGGAACCAATAACACCCTGCGCCCTTTTTTTCAAGGTATCCGCGATCCCGTTATCCGCTTGGCCGACGCTAAGGCGCATCGTTCCCGTTCTGCTCCGGTTTTTCGGTTTCATCAGTTTCCCGCTCTGTCCCTGGCCGCGCGCGCGTAGCGGTCAACGGGCGGCCCGCTCCAAGAATTCCGTGTTCCCCGTTTCCCCTGGCGGGTGACCGTCTCCGCTTGTCCGCGCGTCCTTGTCTGTCGCGTCTGCTGAAACCAAAAAGAAAGGAGACAGACAATGAAGAACGACAACGCCACGGCGGCCATCGCCGCCAACTTCTACGCCCTCGATACTCTCTTGCGGCAAGCCGCCGCACGGGTCGCAGAAGGAATTCCGTATCTCGATCGCGGCAACAATAACGCCGCCATCGGCGCCGTGCTCGGCCTCGACGACACGCTGCAGGACGCGCACGCGCTCTACCGCGCGATTCTCACGCTCCACCGCAGCAAGGGGAGGGCGTGATGCTGGACAAACGCCTCGAAAAGATCGCGCTCGACCATCTCGGGATTCCGACCCTCAAACGGCGCGACAGCGATAGCCTGGATTTCCACGACCTCGCGGTCTGGCAAATTCGCAAGGCCCTTGAGGCCGCGTATTGGGCCGGCGTTTTCCAGAGCCATCCTGCAGGAGGCTCCGATGCCCATGAATAACAGCATCATCCAGGGCGACTGCCTCGACATCTTGCCCACACTGCCCACCGAGAGTGTCGGCCTGGTCGTAACAGATCCGCCCTACCTGGTACGTTATCGCGACCGTAGCGGTCGCACGGTCAGGAACGACGACAACCCCGGGGTGCTGGCCGCATTCACCGACATCTATCGGCTTCTGAAACCAGACAGCCTCTGCATTTCGTTCTACGGCTGGAATAGCGTCGATGCGTTCTTCGCCGCCTGGCGCGGGGCAGGATTCCGGCCGGTAGGCCATATCGTCTGGCCCAAGGACTACGCATCGAGCCGGCGCTACCTCCAGGCCTGCCATGAACAGGCTTACCTGCTCGCGAAGGGCACGCCCCGGATTCCAGCTGAGCCCGTCAAGGACGTGCAGTCGTGGGAATACACCGGCAACCGCGCACACCCGACAGAGAAAGCCGTCAGCGTTCTAAAGCCGCTGATTTCGTGTTTCTCGTCCCCAGGCGATCTTGTGCTTGATCCGTTCGCCGGTTCAGGCAGCGCGTGCGTCGCCGCGGCACTCTCAGGTCGTCGTTATCTTGGCATCGAGCTGGAGGCCCGATATTGCGAGCATGCGCGCCGCCGCCTGGCTGGCGTGTCGCGTTGCCTTGATCGGCAGACTCAAGCGGGAGGATGCCACCGACGCACTGTCTGAAGATGATTCAGGCAGTCGTTGGGCGGACGGATTGATGCGGTGGCTAGGCGTCTTTCGAAAGCTGCTGGAGAACAAATTGGAGTCTTCGCAACAGATCATCATAGGTCACAATATCAACAATGTTCTTGTACTTGCGCTTGACAACCTCGAAGTCACGCCGCTGCGCCGGTGTTAGGTTTCTGTCTCGCCCAATGATCACTATCCCAGTCGGGTTGGTGATACTTATTTTGAAATCTGTGGGTAGCTCGGCGGCAAAGCGCTCAGAGAGAACCCGTTCCCCGTCAGTTCCCCATCGATTCAGGTAGTAGATGTACTTCTCAATCTGCATGACTGCGCCGGAGAGTTCGCGCAGCGGGATATGGTTGTCCCGATAAGTACCCTCAGAAACGACGCTCTTGTCAAACGGTTTCTTGATTTCAACAACATCGACATTACCCGAAGCATCGATAAGAAGAATATCTATCTCACGGTTTTTGCGCGCGTCAAGGTCTCGAATCGAGACCCCCTCGAAAGCTTGGATGTAGCGCGGGTTCAAGAGGCGGATGATTTGTAGAATCTCGGATTGCCAGCGGGACTCTGCATACGATTCTTCCGACTGGAGCATACGGGTCAGCCGCTCGTAGAGCAGCTCAAACTTCTGGACTTCGGCCTCTCGAAACGTGTCAAGCAAGTTGTCGGCTGGCGAAGCGACGCGCCGGCCTAGATAGTTCTGATATAGACGTTCGGCATCGACCGCGGTGTCAGTGTATTCGCGCACAACGGCGGCGACGCGTGCAAGGGAGTAGCGGTGAAGCTCGTGTCCGCTGGGGAAGCGGCGGATGAGGCCAAGGAACGCTGCCTCAGGAATGGCATCCGTCGCTGGGCCGCCCACAACAATGCGCCGGGGGCGAAGCTCCGCAATCTGGCTGAACACTGAGACCCGCCGTTCAGCCGTGAACCACTTCCATGTAATTTCGCTGTCCTGGTGAAGCAGTACCGGAACGCCGACTTCGAGCACTCGGTCGTCCAGCATATAGTAGCCATCTTGCAGGGAGCCAATCCTGAATCGAAGCGGTTCATCAGCCCGCCAGCCGGCATCATCCTTGGCTTCTCGGGGTGGCAGCAAATCTGACTCCGCCAGCCGGAACGTGCCCTTAATGACGAGATCCTCGTTGCGTTTGAAGCGATTCTGGACCCATTCGTCATCGTCGCGAGGTCTGTAGGCGAGGATCAGTGAGCCGTCTTCCGATTTTTCGAATTCGACCGCAGTATGCAATTCAAACGCCTAACGATGTAATCATCGGAGAAGTTACTCAATAAAGTAGCTTCGCGCTTTGAGCGTGCGCTGTCAACGCTCAGGGAAATCACCGTACTATGAGAACTATGTGATTTCTCGTTAAATTCGTCTGTGGAAAATGGGTCCACATCCAAATTTGGCAAACGAATCGCAAACGGCAGCCCCTAAAGCGGCACCGCGAGCATGCGCTTCGTCCTCGCATTGAATGGCGTGACGGTATTCTGGAAATCTGCACTGCATACCGGTCGCCGGAAGCGGAATTCCGTCTTGAGGCGGTAGGCCGCCCACTGCTACCTTGGGTAGATGAAAGGGAGCAGAACAGATGGCGGAGTGGGTGCCGATACAGGACGGTAGGCTTATCGCAGCGGATGTGATTCGATGGAAAGAAAATGTTTATGGCCCTCGGAGATCGCGAAAAGCGAAGGCAGCCCGGCTTGGCGTTCGGCTCGTAACGGCCGAAGTGCTAAAAGAGCCAGATACACAAGGATGGATGCAACTGCTGGTGCTGAAGTGCGATATTTTAAAAGTGATGTCGGTCAGGACACCGCCGGAATTTTCGTCTAATATGACAATTAAGCGCGCTCTCAAGACAATCATGCGAGGCAATCCCGAGCGGATGTTGTGGAGCGACGAAAGCGCGCGTGATGCTGTGATAATCAGAAGCGCAACTTAGAAGAATTGCGCCAATAAATTGCTCCCAACCCCTTGCAAATTTACACACTTTGTTACACACTTTTCATGTGCAAATAAAAATATCTTGTAATATCAAAAGGATGCGTAGACAATGCCAGACTTGAAAACCAGCGAGGGTGCAAGCTCTCCGTGAGTTCGAATCTCACCCCATCCGCCATGACAACCGGTACTGAACCATGATTGTGTTGGGCGCGGATAACCTTGAAAAATCAACTATCTGCAAGGACATTTGAGTTCACGCCCCTTCATCCACACCATTCGATTTTCAAGCTGTTCTAGTGTTGTCCACAAAAAAAGTTTTAGATGAACCAGACTTTTTATCTGAATGCTACAAAGTGCATTCGCTATTAACATATACAAATCAACATGTTGTATGACACACGCTGTTGCTGTTTTTATTACACACATACTTACACACAATAAATTACCATCTAATTTACTTCTTGATCTGTGTAAGAAAAGTTTTTAGCGTTCCTGTTCAGGAACGCCAAATTTTCCGGCCCATCAGCATCGCTCCGATGTTTCTTGCTCATCTATGGACGGATGCGAACGGTGATGCCACACCGTTCTTAAGTAAAGCAGCATGAGTGGTCAATCGTTAAAACTGGCTGGCGCAAGGTAAAATTGTTGGGACGTGGTAAGCCTCGTTATCATTCATTCAGAAACGGAATCCGAAGAGCCCGCCATTCGACTTCCCTACGCCGGTACGCCGTGCGCGACTGTTTCACAGCGCCGCACTTTGATTTTAACGCCCGTTAATCATCGCCATAAGACGTTCGACGCTTATGCGCCGAAAATCCGCGTTGCGGACGCGGGAGAAATCTCCGGCATCAATGCCCGTGAGGCTTTGTGCCTTTCTCACGCTCAACCCGTCCCTATCGAGCGTTTTGATGATTTCGGCAGCCAGAATCGCCTTCAACTGGCGAACGTCGGCATCTGCCATGTCAAAGTCGCGATAGATGTTTCCGCTTCCGCGAATAATCTCTAGCTCTTCCTTTTTCATCGCAACATCTCCTTCAATCGCTTTATACGGTCCTTAATCAAATCAATCTCGTGTTTCGGGGTCTTGATGCCATGCGTCGATTTTTTCTGAAATGCATTACCCCTGTAGGGCAATGCAATCTCAAACACGCCTGACCCGAGCCCTTTCATCGGCTTGGCTATTCCCGCCTTGCCACCCTCGGCGGCGATGCTCCACGCATCCAGAACCATATCGCGCGCGGCCTTGCTTTCTTTTACACCAGCTCGATCGAAACGCGGCGCCCGACGATCGCAGCGGCACGTTGCAGACTGGAGAGCGTAATGTCGTTTTTTCCATCAAGCAGCCTGTCAACCTGTGAGCGGCTCGTCTTGAGCATGATGGCCATTTTGTTTTTCGAGATTTTTCTTTTCTTCATAGCGTCCGCGAGCTGCCAGGCGACGACTTCCTTGACCGCCTGTGCCTGTGCTTCCTCGAAGACGCCTTCGTCCTTGAGAAAATCGTCGATACCTGAACCCATGTGTTTTTTGCTCATCGCTCTAACTCCTTCTTGCGTTTGCGCGCCAATTCCAAATCTTCATCCGGCGTTGTACGGGTCTTCTTGATAAACCCGTGGAGCGCAACCAGGTGCTCCCGGTAAAGGCAAATCAGCACACGAGCTGTCCGTTTGGTCGGAAGGTCTGTGCGGATTTCCCACAGGCCGCTTCCCATCGGACGGCACAGCGGCATACCCACCGGCCAGCGCCATTGCGCCCGTAACAAGTCAGTGCCTATGGCACGGCGCTCCGCCTCTGCCAAATCCTTCAGCCAGTCCCGGACAGGTTCATGTCCGGCCGACGTGCGGAAGAAAACGAGCGGAATTTTCTGCGGCTGTGAGTCCTTCACCATACTGCACCGTATCTAATACATTGTACTATAAAAAGTACATATCGCGCAAGTCTTATTAATTCAAGAACAGCGAAGGGCAGAAAAGCGTTTTGCGCTCTTCCGCCCTTCTGCACATCCCTAACGCAGGTGAGAGCAACATGACACCCCGCGCCCCTTTTTGCAAGAATTCGCGGCCTTGACCCCTTGTGCGCGCCGTGCCGACGCCAGGCGGCGCCGCGCATCGCGTATGACACTCTCTGCGTAAAAACACACACAGGCTGCCTGAAGGCAGTGTCGCAACATTAACCACAAATTGAGCGATAGATCGAAACGTATTTCAAAGTTGAATGTAAGTTTTTTGTAAGCTAGGTTTCGACGTCGCCTTCACGGAGAAAGATTTAGAGGTGAATAAATTGAGCAGGAAATGGTTCTTGGCAATTCTAAGCGCGGTACTACTACTGGCCGTACTGAGCTGGTCGTCAGGAGCGAGTGCCTGCGAACCCTCCAAGGAGCATCCCATGTCTGCCATATTTACGGGGCTGAATGGGGTGGGACTTTTTGTTGAAGTTTCTCCTCCGAAATATGAAGAGTCGTTATCTTGCTATCGAAGAGAAGAAAAGTGTGCGGATGAGAGGGGGCTAACCTTAAAGAAACGCGCTAATTTTCTTGAGAAGGTTCAAAAAACAAATCAAGAATACCCAAAGTGTCTTCATCGCGAAAATCTAATAAAAGCGATAAAAGCACAGATTAATGAAAAAGTTTTGCCCTATCTTGTTCAAGGAAGCGCGTGCAAGGACAGTAGCGTAGTTATCTTAGGTAATAGGCAAGAAATGAAAGATCACTTGTCTTTGGGGAGAAAAGATAAATTAACTATCCTGGTCAAGGTTCAGATTCTCGATCAAATAACTCCCGCGATTGCCGTTCTTTCAACTGATTTCTATAGGCCTGATATTGGGCATGGTGAGCTGTATGAAAAAACATTTTTAGATCGCACTACTGCTATACCGATCAATTTACCTGAAGACAAAATTGAAGAGATGGTATTGCGTCATATTAGTTACATCAATATTTCAACAAGAGAAGCTCATGAATAGGTAGGTTTCGACGTCGCCTTCACGGAGAAAGATTTAGAGATGAATAAATTGAGCAGAAAATATTTCTTACTTCTATTCCTGATAATCGCCGGCTTCTCTCCCCAGGCGGCCACGGCCAATGTCACTTGCACTACACCACTAACACCAAAGCAAAACATATTTAAGAATCTAAGCGGAGTTAGCCTCTATGTGGACGTTTTACCCGCTAGCTATCTGCGCGCCGAAGAATGCCACAATCGGGAAGCTGAATGTGTGGAGAACACACCTGCTCTGAAACGGTTTCCGGAAATGTATCCGAGGGGGCAGGAGCGCTTCATCCAAGAATTGGTAGACGATTACAAAGCGTTTCCGGCCCCGCTTCATCGAGAAAATCTCATTCGATTATTCACGGCGAGAATCAAGCGCAAATACAGCTCGTTTATCGCGCCCGACAATAATTGTCAGATTTCCGATGTCACCATAATCGACAAGAAGACTCTCAATAGAGTCGCTGAGGACAAAGACAATGTCACCATCATCGTCAGATTACGGATCCTTCAGGACACAAAGCCTCAAATCGCACTGCTGACGACGGATATTTATAGAGGCGATCCTCAGTACACAGACTTAACGTCCCAAGTTCTCATGGGTGACCAAACGGCGATTCCACTCGACCTTCCTGAAGATCGAATTGCTGATCTCGTAAGTAGATTTGCAAATGGTTTGTTCGTTCCGACGCTTCCCGGAGAATTTGATAAATAAAAAGGAGAAACGTTATGAGCTATACAGATATTCTTCGTACATACAACTTCACAAATCTGCCGAACAACGCAATCTCGCCGACGGAGAGTGGTATCTATGAAATCGGATACACGCTGCTCGCTAAAACTGATGTTCCGTCGATCGGCCCCTTAGGCCTCATTTGGCGAGCCCTCCAAGCCACTGTTTGAATTTCGCAGTCGTCTGAAACGGGAATTCTTCTACAGCCACTGCGCCGTTTGCCTTTGCGGCACGATAGGTATTGCGCTTGATGCCGTCATAACCGAACTTCTGCTGCGCGCCTTCCGCGACAGCAGAAATCCACCGGACGAGGAAGTGCACATTCCTCCCAAACCCCTTGCAAACTTACACACTTTGTTACACACTTTTCATGTGTAAATAAAAATATCTTGTAATATCAAATGGATGAGCGACCCATGCCAGACTTGAAAACCAGCGAGGGTGCAAGCTCTCCGTGAGTTCGAATCTCACCCCATCCGCCATGACAACCGGTACTGAACCATGATTGTGTTGGGCGCGGATAACCTTGAAAAATCAACTATCTGCAAG